>CAZIKA010000063.1:11386-14319 GCA_964539705.1 uncultured Prevotella sp.
TACGACTCGCTCTCGTTGGGGAAGTCGCCGCTCTTCACGTCGGTGACATACTGTCCGATAGCATCGGTCATCACCGTGTTCAGGTCGGCATAGCGACGCAGGAAGCGAGGCGAAAAACCCTGATTCATACCCAGCATATCAGCCACAACGAGGATTTGTCCGTCGCAGCCATTACCAGCACCAATGCCTATCGTAGGCACGCTGATGCTCTTCGTTACCTGCTCAGCCAACTTTGCAGGCACTTTTTCCAGTGTCACAGCGAAGCAACCAGCCTCGCTCAGTGCCTGAGCGTCGGAAAGCAGCTTGGCTGCCTCGCGCTCCTCTTTGGCTCTCACGGCATAGGTACCAAACTTATTGATACTCTGAGGGGTCAACCCCAGGTGAGCCATCACGGGGATACCAGCATCCAGAATACGCTTCACGGTGTCTATGATTTCTACGCCACCCTCCAGTTTCAGGGCATCGCAGCCGCTCTCCTTCATGATGCGGATGGCGTTGGCCACACCATCGTGTGAACCTATCTGATAGCTACCGAAAGGCATATCGCACACCACGAGGGCGCGCTTCACGCCACGCACCACCGAACGGGCGTGATAAATCATCTGATCCACGGTCATAGGCAGCGTGGTAGAGTTACCAGCCATCACGTTCGAGGCAGAGTCGCCCACCAGGATGCCGTCGATGCCAGCACGGTCTACGATGCCTGCCGTCGTATAATCATAAGAGGTGAGCATCGAAATCTTCTCACCCTTCCGTTTCATTTCAATAAAGCGATGCGTGGTCACTTTACGCTCGTCGCTCACTAAATAGCCTGCCATAATTCAATTCTTAATTCTTAATGCTTAATTATTATTTCCTTTAAACAATCAAATGTTAGTCCTTCATAATCCGCTATCTGAATGTCCGACAGCGGTGCTATGTCTTCTTTCTTATTCGTGGTAGCCAGACCTATGACGAACATCCCTGCGGCGCGACCCGATTTCAGGCCGTTGAAGCTATCCTCAAGCACTACGCACTCGCTGGGCTGCAAGCCGAAACGCTTGGCACCCCTCAGGTAGCAGTCGGGCGAGGGTTTGCTCTCGGCAAAGTCCTCGCTCGTCAGGATCGCGTCAAACAGGGTCTTAAACTCTGGACGGGCCTTGAACACGCTCTCCATCTTAGGCTTGTTGCTGCTGGTCACCACAGCGGTCTTCACACCGTTTCTGTGCAGGTCGGCAATAAAGGCCTCCAGCCCTGCGATATAGGTATAGTCCATCTGTGCCTCAAAGGCATTAAGACGCTCGGTCACCTTTTCGCGCTCTTTCACCAAGTCGCCGTTCCACCACTTGTCGTAGATCTGATCCAGCGTGGAGCCCTTGATTTCATGCTCCAGACCGGGATGCTCCGGATGGTACAGCCTACACTGACTGCCCCAAAACACAGTATATTGTGGCTCGGTATCGAATACCACACCGTCAAGGTCAAAAAGTGCCGCTTTCAGTTGATTCATTTCACCTCTTTTAAAAAAATCGGGTGCAAAGGTACGAAAAAATCCCAACACTTACATCTTTATTCATAATTATTTGTATCTTTGTGCCATGAAATTGATTGAAAAGTATTTTCCCAAGCTCACCAACGAGCAATATGCGCAGTTTGAACAGCTCAATGCGCTCTATCATGAATGGAACCAGAAGATTAACGTCATCTCGCGAAAAGACATCGATAATCTCTACGAGCACCACGTGCTCCACTCCTTGGCCATCGGTCGTTTTATCGGCTTCAAGCCTGGCACCCAGATTCTCGACTTCGGCACGGGCGGCGGATTCCCTGGTGTGCCCCTCGCCATTCTCTTTCCTGAGTGCGAGTTCAAGCTCATCGACGGCACAGGCAAGAAAATCCGTGTGGCTCAGGAGGTGTGCAACGCTATCGGTCTGAAGAATTGTCACCCGGAGCATCTGCGTGGTGAGGATGAAAAGGGCAAGTACGACTTCGTGGTGAGTCGTGCCGTGATGCCCCTACCCGACCTCATCAAGATTATCCGAAAAAACATCTCCAAAGAGCAGCGCAATGCCCTTCCCAACGGCGTTATCTGCCTCAAAGGCGGTAATCTGCAGGGCGAGACGCAGCCCTTCCGTCATATCGTGCAAACCACAGAGCTCTCAAATTATTTCAGCGAGGAATGGTTCCGTGAGAAATACTGCATCTACGTACCGCTTTAGAAAAGGTAAAAAGGTAAAAAAGTAAAAAAGGTAAAAGAGAGCATGAAGATTAAGACCTTCGAGGTGAATCCTCTTCAGGAGAACTGCTATGTGGTGAGCGACGAGACCCGCGATTGCGTCATCATCGACTGCGGCGCCTTCTACGACAGCGAGTTTCGAGCCATCGAGACATACATCCGCGACAATCAGTTGAAGCCCGTACACCACCTCTGCACCCACGGACATTTCGATCATGTGTTTGGTGCCGGCTTCATCTTTTCTACCTACGGCCTGAAACCAGAGGCCCACGCTGCCGATGCGCCTTGGATTGAGGACGTAGACGCACAATGCCGCATGATGGGGTTCGACATCGGCACCGTGCCTCCCAGCGCTCCTGTAGGCACCCTGCTCTCTCACGGCGATACCGTCACCTTCGGCAGTCACACCTTCCGTGTGCTCCACACCCCAGGACATTCCCCTGGCAGCATCACCTTCTATTGTGCAGAGGAGCACGTAGCCTTCTCTGGCGACACCCTGTTCCGCATGAGCGTGGGGCGTACCGACCTGCCTGGCGGCTCGTGGAATCAGCTCCTCGACAGTCTCGCCACCCACATCTCCACCCTACCCTCTGACACCACCGTCTATCCAGGTCACGGCCCTCGCACCGTCATTGCCGACGAGGTACGCATGAATCCTTATATGAAGTGATAAATAGTCACTCCCTCGCCATCGTCCATCCTCTCAGCATGGCGAACA
>CAZIKA010000064.1:0-14104 GCA_964539705.1 uncultured Prevotella sp.
GCAGCCTTCAGAGCCTCTACGCTCTTGTTGATGCCTTCAGGATTCTCCTTGCTACCACAGCTCTCAAAGATCATCTTCACCTGCTTGGGATCTTTGATATCCTCAGGCATATAGGTGCCACCACTCAACAGGCCGTAGTATGCAAACATCTCCGTACGACGCAGGGTTATGAGTTTTGTCTCGATACCCCCCATTGACAAGCCTGCCATAGCACGGCTTTCCTTCTTGGCAATAGTCTTGAAGTTAGCATCAATATAAGGAACGAGTTCGTCACAGAGAACGGTCTCGAACTCCTTAGCAGTGAACTGGCCGATACCGCCGAACTTTACATCGTTGGTCATACCATAGGTCATAACAACGATGAAAGGTTTGATTTTTCCTTCAGCGATGAGATTGTCCATAATGAGCCCTGCACAGCCCTGTACAGGCCAACTAGTCTCATTCTCTCCCCATCCATGCTGCAGATAAAGCACTGGGAAGCGCTCTTTCTTGTTCTTGTCGTAGGTAGGAGGCAAATAGACATTGGCAACCTTCACCAGCCCTGTGCTCTTTGAGGGGAACAGCACCTGAACCATCTTACCATGCTCTACATCCAAGCGGTTCTGATAGAAAGCCTGATCAGGAGCTGGAATCTCGATACCACTCTCCCAACGACAGCTGCCAAAGAAGTTGCCTGTACCAGGATCGTTCACCTCTGCACCATCGATAGTCAAGTGATAGTAGTGGAAGCCTGGATCCATCGGACCTTCGGTAGTACCTGTCCACACACCATCCTTATCTTTCTTCAGTACCGTACCACCACGACCTCCAAGACCGAGGCTAACGATAACAGACTTTGCATCGGGAGCCGTAATGCGGAAACGGGCATAACCCTCGCTGTTCACTTGAGGATACTCTTTGCCTGGTTGATTCCAAGGATTAGCTACAAAGTCCTCCTTTGGTTTAGCGTTATCCAAGGCTGGGTCGAAATCGCGGATAGCACGGAAGCAGGCCTTCGGGCGGTAGTTCTCGTCAAAAGGCAGCGGATGGTTGTTCACGCCAAGCCAAGAATCCTTATCGCCCAGATTCCAGAAAGTCACATTGTCAATCACGTCAGCGTGTCTACGGAATACTTTGAACAGACGGGCATACTGGTCGGTCTGCAGCGTACCCATATAGGCTGGCATAGGCTTTGCCTCACCACGTGAGAACATCAGCTGACCACCACTCTCATTGTTCATACGCAGATCGAGCTCTGTGATATGAATGTGCTTTACCAGTTCTTTGAAGCGCACGATAGCCTTTTCGAGCTGATCCTCATCTGGGAAATAGATGTTGTAGTGACCCTGCATACCAATACCATCGATAGGCACACCGGCATCCTTCATCTTCTTCACCATATTATATATACGCTCGCGCTTACCATTATCCACACAGCTGTAGTCATTATAGAACAGCAGTACATCGGGGTCAGCCTCACGTGCGAACTGGAAAGCCTTGGCTATAAACTCGTCACCGCAGAGATTGAAGTGACGGCTCTGGCGATAAGGACTAGGCTCCTGACCACCACGTCTGCCCCAACGTGGGCCACCGCCATTGTCATCAGCCATTGCCTCGTTCACCACGTCCCATGCGTAAACCACATCCTTGTAACGCTTTACCACCGTGTGGATATGCTCGCGCAGACGCTCATAGAACACTTCCTTCGACACTTCCTTGCCATTCTTATCAGTAAACATCCAGTCGGCAAACTGAGAGTGCCAGCACAGGCAGTGACCGCGCATCTTAATGCCGTTAGCACGACAGAAGTTGGCTATTTTATCGGCCCTCTCGAAGTTCCATACGCCCTCCTTCGGATGAATCTCTCCTGGTTTCCAATCGTTCTCAGCAGTCACGCTGTTAAACTGCTTGATGGTGAGTGCCTTCTGAGCATCGTCACTGATATTGCGCTGATTCAACGCAACACCAATAGTAAAGTAATCCTTGTAGGCATCCTTCAAGCCAACATTAGCCCTTGGGTCTACCTGTCCCCACTGTGCAAACGACACAGCAGTGCTCATTGCGAACATCGCAGTAAGAGCAAACAATCTTGGTTGTTTCATCGTGTTGATTAAAAAAATTAGTTTATAGTTATTATATAACGCAATCTGCTTGCAAAGTTACGAAGAAAAGGCGACACACCATATTGTCTGACGTGTCGCTTTCTTTTCTATTTGTTTCATTTACTATTTCTGGAAGCGATAAACCTTACCTGCCTGCGTTTGTACGTCGTATTCATATACGCGTTTCAGGGTGCGCAGGGGGAAATCCATGAGGGCAGCAGACTTCAACGGCTCTCTGATTTCTGCAGGAGAGAGCAGCGGATTGGGGCAAGCGCCCTTGGCAGGTGTCAAGCCTTTACCCTTCAAAGGAACATACGAGCGCAGACGCAGCGTGCCACCAATGGTTGAACGGATGGTGACCACCTGTAAATCGCCCTTCTTCCACTGTTCGTCTACCACAAAACCACCTCGTGCACGCAGGCCTTTTACCTCACCATCTTTCCATGCATCAGGCAGGGCTGGCAACAAATGTACGGCTCCATCATGACTCTGCAGCAACATCTCACAGACACCAGCCGACACACCAAAGTTGCCATCAATCTGGAAAGGCGGATGGGCATCAAAGAGATTGGGATACGTACGACCATTAGGGAACTGACGTGCCTTAGAATCATCTGGGAGCAGATGAAGCATATTCTTGATAATCTGGAAAGCATGGTCACCATCAAGCATACGAGCCCAGAAGTTCGTTTTCCATCCCAGGCTCCATCCTGTAGCCATATCACCACGCTGGTTCAGCGTGTTGGCGGCAGCGGTGAAGAGCTCCGGATGGGTATAAGGAGAAATCTGGTTTGAGGGATAGAGTCCATAAAGATGCGAGATATGACGATGCTCGTCCTTAGGGTCATCAGCATCGATAATCCATTCCTGTAGCTGACCGTAGCGTCCTATCTGCATTGGGGGCAGGCAATTAAGTGCAAACTTCAGCGTCTTTACATAGTTAACATCTTCCCCAAGTGCTTCAGCAGCAGCAACAGTTTGTGAGAGTACATCGAAGGCTATCTGATTGTCCATCGTAGAACCAGCGGTAACGTTAGTGCCTTTACCTCTTGGGCCGTGTTCTGGTGATACCGTTGGTACCGTCATCAGCCATCCAGCAGCCTGTTTCACCTCTCCGGCAGCGGGATATACTTGCATATAATCCAAAAGGAAATCAGCAGCACCTTTCAGTACAGGATACCATTGCTTCAGGAACTCTTTGTCGCCCGTATAAAGATAATGTTGCCAAATATGTGTGGTCATCCAAGCGCCACCCGTTGGGAACATTCCCCAAGGTGTGCCATCCACAGGTCCTGCTATACGCCAAATGTCCGTGTTGTGATGAGCCACCCAACCTTTGCAACCATACATCTCCTTGGCAGTCTTTGTACCCGTCTCACTCAGATCACGAATCATCGAGAAGAACGGCTCCTGCGTCTCAGCAAGGTTACCGATAAGAGCAGGCCAGTAGTTCATCTCGGCATTGATATTGATAGTGTATTTCGAATCCCAAGGGGCATTCATCTTATCGTTCCAAACGCCTTGCAGATTGGCAGCTTGACCTCCAGGCTGACTAGAAGAAATCAGCAGGTAACGACCATACTGCATCATCAGCGACACCATATCAAGGTCGCTCTGTGCTTTTTCGAAAGCCGATACGCGTTTATCTGTCTCTAAAGTAGAGTTTTCAGACTTCGGCAATGTCAGCGACACACGATTGTATTGCTCTTGATACTTCTTGATATGGTCAGCCAGTATTTTCTTAAAATTCTTCCCATGCAGCGAGGCAAGCGTCTGCTTGTTCTTCTTCTCAGCATCGCCACTAATATCGTTATAGTTCACAAAATTAGTTGCTGCCACGATATATAGTGTAGCGGTGGTGGCATCGTCCACGCTGATGCCTCCATCTTCTACCTCTACGTCACCATCGGCTTCAATCAGTACCTTGCAGTCAGCCTTCAATCCAGCCTTAATACCTTCCTGATCCACACCCTCGACAGTAGCAGAGAGCAAGTTCTCCTGTCCGTTAGCGCCTTTCGCTACAACAGGTGTCACCTTCGACTGCAACTGACTATTGAATTTAATACCAAATGCCAGTTCGCCTTTCTTACTGGCTTTCAGTCGGACAATAATCACATTATCAGCCTGCGACGCAAATACTGTACGTTCATATTTTACACCTTTACATATATACGACGTAGTAGATGTGGCGTCGCCAAGATTCAGCGCACGCTCATATTTTTGTACGTCCTTATGTCCAAACTGCAGTTTCAGACTTCCCAATGGCAGGAAACGCATACCGTGAGGGCCTGGGATAAAATGCCGGTCAATCAGCTTCGCAGCCTCACCTTCACGCCCTTGGAATATCAAGCGGCGCACCTCAGACAAGTATTGCAGCGACTCAGAGCTATTATTGTTGTGGGGGCTTCCACTCCAAAAGGTCTCCTCGTTCAGTTGAATCTCCTCAGTTTCAGTTCCGCCATAAATCATGGCTCCCATGTGACTATTACCTACAGGCAAAGCCTCCAGCCAATGCGTAGCTGGTTTGGAATACCACAGACGATGGTTCTGAGCAATAGTCGCTACCGAGCAGACGACCATCAGAAACAGTAATGCTAGTCGATTTCGTAACATGATGTTATTGATTAAAAATAGTCTTAGTGTGTGCAAAGTTACACTTTTTCTTTCTATCCTGCGCATGAATTTGTTTCAAAAAATTCTGAAATCGTATTTTCCTTTAAAAGGAGCTGCCTGTTCCTCTGGCACGAATGGCAAGCTCCTGGCCCTCGAGCTGCCTGTTCTTCGGTTTGGATTGGCAAGCAAGAACAAGGGCCTCCGAAATGATTCAGAAGTCCTTGTCTATATAAGAATGAATGGAGTTATTTCTTGGTGCGTACGGCATCAAGGAAATCGGTCATTTTCTTCAGGTTCTCAGCAGAGTACATACCCATACCGTGACCACCTTCCGGCTCCAGAGTGATTTCAGTCTTAATACCCAATGCCTTCAGGGAATCGTAGAGTTTCTTACCCTGACAGCAGGGAACGACATTATCTTTTACGCCGTGGAAGATAATGAGAGGTACATCGTTCTTGTCGATATAAGGCAAGAAACTGACAGACAGATACTTATCAGGATCAACATCCTTCTTGCTGTTTACAAGGGCATCCTCAGGACTTGAAGGACCGAACGACATGTGCTCGCCGCACTCCATATCGGTCACATCGACAGGACCCGACCAGTCGCAAGCGGCATTCACGAAACTGCTCTCTTTGGTAAAGTTACCCACAGAACCTTCGATATTGAGTTCCTCCTTACCAACTTTGGTCTGCCCCACTCCATTAGTGACAGCACAGAGGGTAGAGAGATGACCTCCTGAAGAGAAACCAGAGGTAGCAATGAACGAGGTGTCGAACTTATAGGTCTTAGCCTCACCACGAATAAAGCGTATAACTGCCTTAATATCATTGATTTGTGCAGGCCACTTAGCATCTGCACTTGAACGGTGATTGGGGCATACAACAGCATATCCTGCTTCGAGAAGTGATTTCACAATAGTACCAATATCAGCAGCACCTTTACTGCTGTTTGAGAACCATGCACTACCATAGACATGTACAACGACAGGATAAGCAGCTTTCTCCTGCTTAGGCAGATAAATGTCGCAAGTATGGTAGGCTTTGTCATCGCCTGCATAGTTCACATCCTTCCATTGCTGTGATGTCTCGATGTTAGCCTGTTGCTGGAAGCCTCCAAAGCCACCTGCTGGCTGTGCCATCAAAGAAGTAGCGCTAAGCATAGCTGCACTACACACAATCGTCTTCAGATAATTCTTCATAGAGCTTGTTTTTGATTTTTAATGTATTTGGTCTTTATTTATTGAACTCTGTTATTACTGATGCATAACAGGAAGAATGGTTTAATCAAGCCATTGTATTCTCTTATTTATTAGGCTCAAAAAAACGAATGGGCAGATGCATTATAGTACTGACAGCCTTTCCGTCTATCGTGCCTGGAATCCATTTGGGCATCTTGCGTACAACGCGGGCACCCTCTTTTGCAAACTGCAAGGCAAACTCCTGACGCAAGGCTTTCTGGCGAGATTCTGTCTCCTGAGAGAATTTGGTGGTGTTGAAGCGTTCTATCTTACAGTCGTGTGCTTCTATGTCAGACAAAGAGCCGTCCTCCTTAACCGTGAATTTGATGACAACACGTCCCTCGACACCATAAGCGTCCGCTGATTGGGGATACCGTAGTTTCTTTTGGAGGTATTCAGCCAAAGCCTCTTTCCCACCAGGGAACTGGGGCAGAACTCTGTTCTCGGAAACTTTTTTCTCGGTGTTGTTTCCTGTTGGTGTACTATCTGCATTTTGCGCTACTGCGCCCATAGTCAAGGCTAAGAGCAGGATTGAAAGGGTTGATTTTTTAATATTCATAGTTGTTTTTAAAATTATTCTCCGCAAAAGTAAATAATTTATTTTGAATAACGTAAGGATTCAGGCGAGAAGATACGTTTTGACACAAAATTGAAACATTTTCTTACATATATTATATAAAAAAGGTGTACCTTTGCAAGCAAATAACTAAAGACGATGAAAAGAATATTTTTCCTTTTACTAACGGTCCTACCCATTTGCATGATGGGGCACAACACGTTCCTAATCAAGGATGCTGCCATTTGCTACGAAAAGACCGAATCGCAGCAAGTGAGACGAGCCATCGCAGATCTGCAGGCGGATATCAAGCAGGTCATAGGAACTGCCCCCGCTATTTCTAAGAAGGGGAAAATCATCGTGGGTACCTACGGCAAGAGCAATGCAATAAAGAAACTTATCAAGCAGGGCGTCGTAAAGGAAGCCGACCTAAAGGGCAAGTGGGAGAGCTACATCATCACCGTTACAAACGAAAAGGAGCCTCGTCTCATCATTGCAGGCAGCGATACCCGTGGTACCATCTATGGCATCTACGAGGTCTCTGAACGCATTGGCGTATCGCCTTGGTATTGGTGGGCAGATGTACCTGTGAAAAAGAATCCTGACGTTAGCATCGAGATTCGAAACGGCTATTATGCCTCTGGTGAGCCAAGCGTAAAATATCGCGGCATCTTCATCAACGACGAGGACTGGGGATTAAAGCCCTGGGCAACCAACAACTACGAGAAGGAACTGGGCGATATAGGTCCCAAGACCTACGCTCGCGTCTGCGAACTGTTGCTACGTCTCAAGGCCAACATGCTGGCGCCTGCTATGCATTCCTGCACAGGCGCCTTCTACTCACATCCTGAGAGCAAGAAGGTGTGCGACTCGTATGGCATCATCATCACCACCAGCCACTGCGAGCCCCTACTGCTGAATAATGCCGCCAAGAGCGAATGGGACAGCCAACGCGACGGAGAGTGGAACTACAAAACCAACCGAGAGACGATTTGGAAAAAATGGGATGACCGACTGAGCGAGGCTTCACAATATGAGAACATCTACACCGTAGCCATGCGTGGTGTCCACGATGAAGGACTGCGAGGCAGTCTGCCTATGAACGAGCGCGTGCCCCTGATAGAAAAGGTTATCAAGGAACAGCGCGACCTGTTAGAGAAGCATACTGGCAAGAAAGCAACAGACATTCCCCAGATATTCGTACCTTATAAGGAGACGATGGATATCTATGAGAACGGTCTGAAGGTGCCCGACGACATCACGCTCGTCTGGGTAGATGACAACTACGGCTACATGAAGCGCGTATCGAACCCTGAGGAACAGAAGCGTAGTGGTGGCTCTGGCGTCTACTATCACCTCAGTTATCTGGGTGCCCCTCACGATTACCTGTGGCTCAACACCACCCCACCCGTCTTGATGTACGAGGAACTGCGCAAGGCCTACAACTGCGGTGCCAATCGCTACTGGTTGCTCAACGTGGGTGACATCAAACCCATGGAACTGGGTATGCAGACATTCTTCGATATAGCGTGGAATATGGACGAATGTCCAGGCGATCACGCTGTCCACTCAGGATGCTACAACTTCGATTTCGACGATGCCTACTCTCATCAGGCAGAGTTCCTCGCCTATAATTTTGGAAAGGAGTATGAACAGGCATTCCAAAGCATCCTCGATGATTATTACCGTTTAGCATGGAGCAGAAAGCCAGAATTCATGGGCTGGGAGTATCAATGGGATGACAAGGCCCATACAGGATTAAAGCCTACAGATTTCTCATTCCAGCACTACGATGAGGCTCAGCGCCGACTGGCCGACTATCAGCGCATCAGCGATGAAGTAGAACGACTGGCCAGCATGTTGGATGTTGAAGCACAACCCGCCTTCTTCGAACTCTTGCAATTTCCTGTTCAGGGTGCCTATCAGATGAACCGCAAGTTCCTCATGGCACAGCTCAATCAGGAGCTGGCTGCCGAGGGTCGCTATGCAGAGGCCAACTGGGCTGCCCGTCAGATGGAGGAAGCCTACGATAGCATCAACGCCCTGAGCCATCGTTACAACAAGCAGCTCAACGGAAAATGGGACGGTATGATGGCTCTCTCCACCAGTTTCACACCTACCTGTCAGTACTATCAGAAGCCAGAGGTGAAGCGCTTTGAAGGTGCTGGCGATAAAGCCTTATCACTAGTTCCTCTCAGAAATGGCAAGCAAGCGCAAGATTGCTACGTCATTGACCTTACCCGCCCCGTCGGCGCCTCCAACACCCAGATTGTACGTGGCATTGGTTACGATGGCGTTGCCCTGCAACTTGGTTCTCCCACCGAGGAGCCTCTGGACGGAATTGCAGAGTGCAACGTCTATGAATTCTCAGGGCCTCAGAGCGACAGCATCGATGTTGTGCTCTACACTGTGCCTTTCTGGCCTCTCTACAAGGGCAAGCATAACCGCGTAGGGGTCGTCATAGACAACGGTCCCATACAAATCTTTGAAAACAATTTCAAGGAATATGACCGTTCTTGGAAAGACCAGGTAATGCGCAACGGTGCTATCTGTCGTCTGCATTTCGCCATCGACAAGAACAAGCCCCGCCACAAAATGACTATCAATGGCGACCCAGGACAAATGGTACAGCGCGTCATCATTGACTGGGGCGGATTAAAACCCTCATACATCGGACCCTCATTATAAAAACAAGCCAATGCGTAGAATATATTCAATTGTCATCTTACTTCATACAGCCCTTGTCTTGGTTTTCAGTCAGACAGGCGTATTCATTCCCTCCGAGCGTTTCTCCAGCGCACTTATCAACGATATGTGTCAGGATAAATACGGCTACATGTGGATAGCCACCGACTACGGTCTGAATCGCTACGACGGCTATAATTTCAAAACCTATTTCCACAACAGCAACGATACTACGTCGCTGAGCAGCAACATTGTCACCAGTCTTTTCCAAGACAGCAAGGGACGTTTCTGGGTGGGCACACGCACAGGTCTTTGCCGTTACGACTACACCACAGAGAAATTCACCAGTTATCACTTCGACGAGAAGAACCAGCCACGCGTAACTGCCATTATAGAGAGAAAAGCTAACAACGAGCTATTGGTGGGTACATCAGGTCGCGGTCTATACACCATTACAGACGAAAATAAGCTGGAAAAGATAGAAGGCGGGTATTCCACACCTGGCGGTAACTGGTATTACAACACCATGATGGAAGACAGTCAGGGGCGTTTCTGGAAATGCGGCTACGGCAATGAGGTAACAATGATGGATAGTCGAGGCGTCCACCCGTTCTATGTCAATATAGGCATCGTTGCAAATATTGTAGAATTTGGCGACGAGATACTCATTATAGGCATGAACGGCATTGTCAGCTATCACAATGGACAAGTTTCAGATGCTAACATTGATATGTCGGCACTAGGCAGCAACGATGTTATCATCTGCTCCGCCAAACAAGACCAGTATGGTAACATCTTCATAGGTACACGTGGCGATGGTCTATTCCGTCTACCAAAAGACAGTAAACGACTGGAACGAGTTGAGTGCACCCTATTAGGCATCAATCTGAACACAGCAAAGATATTAACCATTAACGAAGACCGCAACGGAAACATCTGGCTTGGATGTCAGTCGAAAGGTTTAGTCATCTTACCCAGTCAACAACCACAGTTCTCCTCATGGAGTTTCACTGCCCAACGCTACTTCATCAGCTCTACCATCACCTCTGTCTGCAGGGGCAATGACGGATTAACATGGTGTACAGTACAAGGTAGCGGCGTTTTTGCTTTCGACAGCACAGGACGCATCGTAAAACATCCTGCTGCTCCCACCACAACGGAATACATATTCTGCGACAAGAAAGGACAATACTGGTTAGCAACCAATGACGCAATTTTCAGCTACCAGCCAGCTACTGGTCAATACCAGCGTCTTATCAGTCTGGAAGCCGAAAAGATAAACGCCATCATCGATGATGACGAGGACAACCTCTACATATCGACCTACTCACGCGGTTTCTGTATTTACAATCCTAAGACAGGGCAACTGAGAAAATTTAACGGCACCGATGCCGAAAGCACCAAAGGACGCCTTTGCAACAACTGGGTAATGGCGATGCTGCGCGACAAGAAAGGACATATCTGGCTCGCCACTTCTGCAGGCGTTTCATGCTACGACCCGAAGGAAAACAGTTTCCACTCATTAGGTTTCGACTTACTAATGGATGGTATGATCTGTTTCTCGCTTTGTGAGACACAGCAGGGCGACATTCTCATAGGTACAGACCAAGGATTATTCTGTTATACACCTGGACAAACGAAAGCAACGCCTTTCGCAGAGGAAAGCACATTGAACGATAAAACCATTGCCTATATTGCAGAGGCGCTGAATGGTGATATCTGGTGTGCTACATCAATGGGAATCTGGCAATATGATACCAGAAAAAAGAAGTTCATAGGACATGTCAACGGCAACGGCCTTACAACTAAGGAGTACATTTGTAGCGTGGGAATGCATACCAATGATGACGTTACCTGTTTCGCCAACAATGACGGTCTCACGGTGTTCTATCCGTCACAAATCACTGGCAGTCACAAGCAGCTGAGCGAAGTGAAGCTCACTGCGTTCTCTGTTGCAGGGAATCCATTCAGTCCGTTTGACGACAACTACACAGTATCGTACCTTGACAATGACATAACGCTGGAGTTCTCGTTGCTCGATTTCAACAACCCCAGCAACATTATCTACGAATACCGTATTAATAATGAGGCTTGGAAACAGAACCCTGAGGGGCAGAACGCCATCAAGTTGAGTCACCTGCAACCTGGCACCTACAATATTGAGGTCAGAGCGATGTCGGGCACAGCCTATTCTCCAACCAAAAGCATAACCCTAAAAGTGACACCACCCTGGTATCGTTCTACATGGGCACAAGTACTCTATCTTATAGGGCTTATAGGACTTATAGGACTTATCGGCTTCAGCTATAGGAGGCGTGCGCATCGCCTGATGGCAGAGGAGAAGATGCGCTTCCTTATCAATGCCACCCATGATATCCGCTCTCCGTTGACCATTATCATGGGAGCTATTGGTAAATTGAAAGAGATCAATATTGACGAGGTAGAAACACCTGAGGAAATCTCAAACCTCAAATCTAAAATCTCAACCCCCGTTGACACCATCGACCGCAATGCCCAGCGACTGTTACAACTGGTCAACCAGATTTTGGATCAGCGCCGATTGGACAAAAACCAGATGCAGCTGCATTGTCAGGAGACAAACCTTGTAGACTTTATCAGCGGAATCTGTAAACTCTATCAGTTTGGTGCTGACCAGCGCGGCATCGCCTTTAGTTTCGAGCATGAGAAAGACCATGTATTGGCTTGGGTTGACAGAATCAATTTCGACAAAGTGATATCCAACCTACTCTCTAACGCCTTTAAATACACTTTTGACAATGGTGAGGTGAAGGTTGTCTTACATGAGACGGAAAAGAACATCGAGATAAAAGTTATAGACGACGGCATGGGATTCAAAGATGAGAACCCCGATCGCCTATTCGACCGATTCTATCAAGGTAAGAACTCAGCCAATCTGGGTATTCAGGGCACAGGCATCGGATTGAACCTCTGCAGGGCTATCACGGAGATGCACGGTGGAGCCATCAAGGCCCTTCGTCGCACAGACAAACAGGGAGCCTGCTTCGTAGTAACTATACCAAAGGGAAACAAACACTTGCACCCTGAACAAATAGTAACCGACAGTCCTGTACGCGAGGTTCTCTCATCGGGTACCAAAGGTAAGAAGTCCTTCCGCCAGTTCCGTATACTGATCGTTGATGACGAACCAGAAATCGCACGCTACATCATTTCCGAGTTAGGCGACCGATACAAATTTGAACATGCCGTTAACGGAAAGGAGGCTCTAAAGATGTTGCTCACAGATGAATACGACCTCGTCATTAGCGACATGATGATGCCAGAGATGGATGGGCTCACCCTGCTCAAACATATTAAAGACAACACCAACATCTCGCAGATTCCTGTTATTATGCTCACTTCGAAAGCCGAAGTGGAACATAAACTGGAAGGGCTAAGAATGGGAGCTGATGCCTATATGGCCAAACCATTTGATATGGAGGAACTGCATATCCAGATAGACAACCTCATAGCTAACATTCACCGACTGAAGGGAAAGTTCAGCGGAGCCCTAAAACAGGAGGAACGCATGGATCAAGTAGAGGTAAAGGGCAATGACGATGCACTCATGGAGCGTATCATGCGCTCGGTTAATGCGAATTTCTCTGACCCAGACTATACGGTCGACACGATGGCCAGCGACGTAGGCATCAGTCGTGCACAACTGCATAGAAAGATGAAGGAAATTACCGGTGTATCAACAGGTAAATTCCTGCGCAACCTACGTATGGAACAGGCTGCCCGTCTTTTGCGAGAAGGAAAGATTAACGTCTCCCAGATAGCAGACCATGTAGGCTATGCCGATCAGGCGCATTTCTCCACAGCCTTCAAGACTCATTTCGGCCAGTCGCCTTCAGAATATGCAGAATCACATAAAAGTTAAATAACCTCCACCTAAACCACTTTATGAGAAGAATTCTCTTTTGTATCTGTCTTTTGACCGTTGCTTTAGTCACGAGGGCTCAGGAAAAACGTTTCTGTATTGCCAAAGACGGAAAAACGGCAACCATTATTATTGATGAAAACGATTGGAAAGGCGTTATTCGTGCTGCGAACGATCTTGGCGATGATGTGCGGAAGGTAACGGGAACGGCGAGTCCTGTTAGAATTGAAGAATTGAAAAATGGAGAAATTGAAGATGGTGTTGGCTCTATTATCGTCGGCACCATCGGCAAGAGCCGCATCATTGATAAGCTCATCAAGCAGAAGAAGCTCGATGTGAAGAGAATCAAAGGCAGATGGGAAGCTTACAAGAGAGACGTGGTTGACGGCAATCTAGTTATCGCAGGTAGCGATAAACGAGGCACCATCTACGGTATCTATGATTTATCCCAGCGGATTGGTGTGTCGCCTTGGTACTGGATGGCTGATGCACCTGTATCCCACAAAGACGAAGTATGGTATACTACCTACGGCTACGATTATGACTGGCCTGCTGTGAAATATCGTGGCATTTTTATTAACGATGAGTGGCCCTCGTTCGGCACATGGTGTCAGAAGCACTTTGGTGGTGTGAACTCCAAGGCTTACGAAAAAATCTTTGAGTTACTACTACGCCTGAAAGCCAATTATTTCTGGCCTGCCATGTGGGCTACGGCATTTAATGAAGACGACCCTGAGTCGCCGCGACTGGCAGACGAGATGGGTATCGTGATGGGAACATCGCACCACGAGCCGATGATGCGTTCTCACCGTGAGTATCTGAATCGTAAAGAGCAGGTGGGCCCTTGGGACTACGCTGCGAATAAAGAACGCGTAGATCAGTTCTTCCGTGAGGGTATGGAGCGCAACAAGGCGTACGACAACCTGGTGACCATCGGTATGCGTGGCGATGGGGACGTGGCGATGGGCAAGGGCGACGATCAGGAGAATATGCGAACGCTGAAGAACGTCATTGACGGACAACGAAA
>CAZIKA010000065.1:0-14074 GCA_964539705.1 uncultured Prevotella sp.
TGGCCTGGCGATATCGTAGGTCTGCCAGATACGGGTGGCATCTTTAAGATTGGTGACACGATTACTGAGGGCGAACAACTGCATTTCCGCGGACTTCCCTCGTTCTCGCCTGAACTCTTCAAGTATATCGAGAATGATGACCCCATGAAGGCTAAGCAGCTGCAGAAGGGTATCGACCAGCTGATGGATGAAGGTGTGGCTCAGCTCTTTGTCAACCAGTTCAACAATAGAAAGATTATCGGTACCGTAGGACAACTGCAGTTTGAGGTGATTCAGTACCGTTTGGAGAATGAATACAACGCTAAGTGTCGTTGGGAGCCCGTACACCTGTATAAGGCCTGTTGGATTTCGAGCGATAACGAGCAGGAACTTGAGAACTTCAAGAAGCGTAAGTACCAGTATATGGCAAAGGATAAAGAGGGTAGGGATGTGTTCCTGGCTGACTCAGGCTACGTGCTTCAGATGGCTCAGCAGGATTTTGAACACATCCAGTTCCACTTCACCAGCGAGTTCTAAGCGAGGTTATTTCAGTTCCAACTCTTTTTGCATACGAATAATCTCGTCGCGATACTGGGCGGCCTGCAGGAAATCCAACTGCTTGGCCGCCTCTTTCATGCGACGGGTGGTCTCGGCAATCAGCTTTTCGAGCTGTGGACGCGTCATACGCTCCTCGATAGGATCTGCTGCCTTGTCCATCTGGGAACCAATTGTGGCAAACTGAGTACTCTTGAGTTCTTTGATGTCTGGACGGTCATCGCGAGTGAGTGAGCTCTTCAGCGCTTTTTGTATCTGTTTAGGCGTGATGCCGTGCTGTTCGTTGTACTGTAACTGCTTGGTGCGTCGTCGATTCGTCTCATCAATGGTTTCCTGCATGGAGCGGGTGATGGTATCGGCATACATGATGACGCGTCCGTTGACGTTACGAGCGGCTCGTCCTGCTGTCTGTACCAACGAACGGCGATTTCTTAAAAAGCCTTCCTTGTCGGCATCGAGGATAGCCACGAGTGACACCTCAGGCAGGTCAAGTCCTTCACGAAGCAAGTTGACACCAACGAGTACGTCGAACTCACCGTTGCGCAGCTTTTCCAATATCTGCACACGATCCAGCGTTGCCACATCGCTGTGGATATAGGCTGTCCGCACACCGTGATTCAATAGGAATTCTGACAACTCTTCTGCCATTCGTTTTGTCAGAGTAGTAATCAAGACTCTTTCCTGACGTTCAATCCTTAGTCGGATTTCTTCTAGAAGGTCGTCGATTTGGTTCTCGCTGGGGCGCACTTCTATCTCAGGGTCAAGCAGTCCAGTAGGACGTATAATCTGCTCTACGACAACGCCTTCTGACTGTTGCAACTCGTAATCAGCAGGGGTGGCAGAGACATAGATTATCTGGTTGACCTCCTGTTGGAACTCTTCAAAGGTCAGCGGACGATTGTCGAAGGCGGCAGGCAGTCGGAAACCGTATTCCACAAGGTTGGTCTTACGGGCTCTGTCGCCTCCATACATCGCACCAATCTGTGGCACGGAGACGTGACTCTCGTCGATGAACATCAGGAAGTCATCAGGGAAGAAGTCGAGCAGGCAATAAGGACGTTCGCCTGCCTTTCTGCCGTCAAAATAGCGAGAGTAGTTTTCGATGCCTGAGCAATGTCCCAGTTCCTTGATCATCTCCATATCATACTCCACGCGTTCCTTGATACGCTGAGCCTTGATGGGGTCGCCCAGTTCCTCAAAGAAAGCCACCTGTTTCACCAAATCGTCCTGAATATCGTGGATAGCCTTGTTGGTTTGTTCCTGTGTCGTCATAAACAGATTGGCAGGATAGATCTTATAGTCGGCATATCGACCCATGCGCAGAAGTGTCACAGGGTCTAATTCCTCAATGCTGTCGATCTCATCGTCCCAGAAGGTGATTCGCAGAATCTTCTCGCTATAGGCCATATAGACATCAACGGTATCGCCCTTGACGCGAAAGGTGCCTCGTTCCAAAGCAATATCGTTGCGTACATAGAGCGACTGCACCAGTTTGCGGAGTAATGCGTTGCGCTCAATATTCTGTCCTTGTCTGATTTCAACGACGTTCTCAGAAAGGGCATTAGGACTTCCCATACCGTAGATACACGAGATGGAAGAGATGACTACCACATCCTTTCTGCCAGAGAGCAGGCTACTGACGGCTGACAGGCGCAGACGATCAATCTCCTCGTTGATAGCCAGGTCTTTCTCGATATACGTATCGCTGGCAGGCAGATAGGCTTCTGGCTGGTAATAGTCATAGTAACTGACGTAATACTCTACGGCATTGTCAGGAAAGAAGCCTCGCATCTCGTCGTAGAGCTGGGCAGCCAACGTCTTATTGTGGCTCAGTATCAGGGTAGGACGGTTGATATTGGCTATCACATTTGCCATCGTAAACGTCTTGCCAGAGCCCGTCACGCCAAGTAAAACTTGTGCACGGTCTCCCCGCTTTACGCCGTCCGTCAACTCACGGATGGCTTCTGGCTGATCACCAGTCGGTTGGTATTTAGAAGTCAGTTTAAAGTCCATTTCAACCTGCAAAATTACAAATAATCTGTGAAATGTGTATAATCTGTGTTTAAAAAATTAATAAACGCTTTGTGCTTTACTCAAAAATGTGTAATTTTGCAGCTCAAAACTCGATGTATGAAAATCAAAACCATTATATTGTGCTCAGTTGTACTTCTGTTGACAGGATGTGCGGCTGAGTTTAACAGGGTTTTTAAGAGTACAGATTATGATTATCGGTATGAGTATGCTAAGCAATGTTTTGCTGAGGGCAGGTTTAATCATGCCGAAATCTTACTGCAAGATCTGATTACGCTGAAGAAGGGCACAGAAGAAGCCGAGGAGGCTCTTTATATGTTGGGTATGTCTCAATATATGAATGGCGATTATGAGACGGCGGCTGCTACATTCAGGAAATATTTTTCATCCTATCCTCGTGGCGTTTATGCTGAACAGGCTATGTACTATGTCGGTCAGGCGCTCTATGAGGAGGCACCAGAACCCCGCTTGGATCAGACGCCAACCATTGGCGCTATCAATGCCTATCAGCAGTTCATGGACTTCTATCCGGAGTCGAAGTTGCGTAATAAGGCACAGGATCGTCTGTTTGAGTTGCAGGATAAGCTGGTGATGAAGGAACTGCTCTCGGCACAGCTCTATTATAACCTGGGCGGCTATTTTGGCAATATCAATGCTAATAACGAGAGTAACTATTCATCGAGTATCATTGTGGCTCAGAATGCATTGAAGAATTATCCTTACTCCAATCATCGTGAGGACTTCTCGCTGCTGATTATGAAGAGCAAGTTTGAACTGGCGGAAAACTCCAGTGCCGACAAACGTATGGAACGCTATCAAGATGCCGAAGACGAGTGCTACGGATTTATCAATGAGTATCCGGAGTCGAAGAACAAGTCATTGGCAGAGAAATATATCGCTAAGTGCAAGAAAGTAACAAAGGATTAACATAATTACAAATAGAATGGATTACAAGAAATCAAAAGCACCGGTTAATACCGTAACTCGCAACATCATGGATCTCTGTGACGAGACTGGAAACATCTACGAGAGCGTAGCAATCATTGCGAAGCGTGCTAATCAAATTTCAGTACAAATCAAGGAGGACCTGTCAAAGAAACTGGCAGAGTTCGCTTCTTACAATGAGTCACTGGAGGAAGTTTTTGAGAATCGCGAGCAGATAGAGATTTCACGCTACTACGAGAAGTTGCCAAAACCCACATTGCTGGCTACTCAGGAGTTCGTGGAGGGTAAGGTTTATTGGCGCGATCCTGCCAAGGACGCTCAGAACGCAGAGGCATGATTCAGCGTATTCAGACCATCTTCTTACTGCTGGCCTGTATAGCATTCGCTGTGAGTGCAGTAATGGGTGATACGTTGTGGGCTGCGATTTTGTTGGGATGTCTGGCACTTTTGTCGCTGGGCAATGTCTTCCTTTATCGCAAGCGCACCACGCAAGCCACGCTGTGTACAGCGATGATTGCCATAACAATTGTCTATTATATCGTCTTAGCGGTCCAGCAGCCTGTCTTGGTATGGCCAATGGCTTTGCCGATGGTGTCTGTACTCTTTCTCTTCTTGGCTCGCAATAAGATAGTGAAGGACGAGAAATTGGTCAGGTCGCTCGATAGAATTAGGTAAATCGAAGAAAACATCAAAGGGGTGTCGGGCTAAGATAGCACGTCGCCCCTTTATTATCTCTAATCAAATGGATATAAAAACAGCAGAATTCACACTCTCCTCACCACGTGAGTCCATGTGTCCCAAGGATACGAAGCCAGAGTATGCCTTTATAGGTCGCTCAAATGTGGGCAAGTCGAGCCTGATCAATATGCTCTCGCGCAATAAGAAGCTAGCTAAGACGTCATCCACGCCAGGAAAAACTTTGCTCATCAATCATTTTCTGATGAATCGCGAATGGTATCTCGTAGACCTGCCAGGCTATGGTTTTGCTAAGCGTTCAAAGACCGAGGTGGCCAAACTGGATCAGATGATTCGTGGCTATATCTTGGAGCGTGAACAGTTGGTGAACGTGTTTGTGCTGGTGGATATCCGTTTGGAACCTCAGAAGATAGACCTGGAATTTATCAACTGGCTGGGCTTGTCAAGCGTGCCTTTCGCTATTATTTTCACCAAGGCTGATAAACTCTCTGAATCGAAGGTGAAGGCAAACGTGAATGCCTATGTGAAGACGATGCTTGAGACGTGGGAGGAGATGCCTCCGTATTTCATTACATCGTCTGACAATGCCCGTGGACGTGAAGAAGTGTTGGATTATATTGACCAGATTAATCAGTCGTTGAAGTAAACAAATGGCAAAGGAAACACCATATCTTGAGGTTCAGTCGCTGACCAAGTCGTTTGGCTCGCTGGTGCTCTTTGAGAACATCAGCTTTTCGATTGCCGAGCGACAGAAGGTGGGCTTGATTGCCAAGAATGGTACAGGAAAGTCTACGCTCCTCTCGCTGCTATCAGGCAAAGACGGTTATGACAGTGGTGACATTATCTACCGTCGTGACCTGAAGGTGGGCTTTTTGGAACAGTCGCCTGTCTTTGATCCCAACGATACGGTGCTTGATGCTTGTTTCAATCATCACGGTGATGAGGAGAAAGTGCTCAAGGCCAAGCAAATCCTGACCCAGTTGAAGATCCGTAATCTGCAACAGCCAATGGGACAGCTCAGCGGAGGACAGCAGAAACGTGTGGCATTAGCTAACGTACTGATTACCGAACCCGATCTATTGATTCTTGATGAGCCTACCAACCATCTGGACTTGGAGATGATAGAATGGCTTGAAGGCTTTCTGAATCGAGGAAACAAGACGCTGCTGATGGTAACCCATGACCGCTATTTCCTGGATCGAGTGTGCTCTGTCATCCTTGAGATTGATGATCGCACGATATATACCTACCGTGGCAACTATTCCTATTATCTGGAGAAACGTCAGGAGCGTATCGATAACCGTCGGGCAGAAATAGCCAGAGCCAATAACCTGTATCGTACGGAGCTCGACTGGATGCGCCGTCAGCCTCAGGCTCGTGGACATAAGGCCAAGTATCGTGAGGATGCTTTCTATGACTTGGAGCGTATTGCTAAGTCGCGCATCGAAGAGCGTGCCATCCGACTCAAGGCTTCCAATGTCTATATCGGTTCAAAGATCTTTGAATGCCAGTATATCTCGAAAGCCTTTGATGACACGGTCATCATGAAGGACTTCTACTATAACTTCTCGCGTTTTGAGAAGATGGGCATCGTGGGAAATAACGGTACGGGAAAGTCAACATTCCTGAAGATGTTGTTGGGACAGATGGCACCCGATGAAGGACGTATCGTCATCGGTGAGACCGTTCGCTTCGGCTATTTCTCGCAAGGAGGACTGCAGTTTGACGAACAGCAGAAGGTGATAGACGTCGTGAGGGATATTGCGGAGTATGTGGATTTGGGCAGCGGACGTCATCTGTCTGCCAGTCAGTTCCTGCAACATTTCCTCTTCACGCCAGAGCAGCAGCATAACTATGTCTATAAACTGTCGGGTGGTGAGAAGCGTAAACTGTACTTATGTACCGTCCTAATGCGTAATCCCAACTTCCTGGTACTCGACGAGCCCACTAACGACCTCGATATCGTCACTTTGCAAATTCTGGAGGAATATCTGCAGGACTTCCCTGGCTGTGTTATCGTGGTGAGTCACGACCGCTATTTTATGGATAAGGTGGTTGATCATCTGCTGGTGTTCAAAGGTCAGGGTGAGATCAAGGATTTCCCTGGCAACTATACGCAATATCGCGAGTGGCAGGCTCTGCAACCTAAAGATACTGTTTCCGCATCGAAACCAGCACAGTTAGCCACAGTTTCTAGTATAGAAACGATGCCTAAAGAGGCTAAACGCAAAATGTCTTACAAGGAGAAGCGTGAGTACGAGCAGTTGGAAGGTGAGATAGAGGCCCTTGAAACGGAGAAGAAACAGATAGAGGAGGCGCTGAGTAGTGGTACATTAAGTGTTGATGAGATAACAGTCATGAGTAAGCGACTGCCGCTGTTGACGGAAGAACTTGATGAGAAGTCGATGCGCTGGTTGGAACTAAGTGAACTAATATGATACAGCAATATCCATCACGACTACTGGAACGGGCTGTGCAGGAGTTCTCCAAACTGCCTGGCATAGGACGCAAGACGGCCTTGCGACTGGTGCTTCATCTGTTGCGTCAGGATACCGATGATGTGATGCAGTTTACCGATGCCATCAGTCAGATGAAGCAAGAGGTGAAGTTCTGTCGGGTGTGTCATAATATCAGCGATCAGGATGTCTGTCCTATCTGTTCTGATCAGCGACGTGACAGTTCTACTATCTGTGTGGTAGAGAATATCCAGGATGTGATGGCTGTGGAGAATACGCAACAGTTCACAGGGCTCTATCATGTCTTAGGCGGACTCATCTCACCAATGGATGGTATAGGCCCCAGTGATTTGGAGATCGACTCTTTGGTGGCTCGTGTGGTAGAAGGCGATATAAAAGAAGTTATTCTGGCATTGAGCTCTACGATGGAGGGTGATACGACGAATTTCTATATCTTCCGTAAACTGGCTGCCTATGATGTGAAGATTTCTATTATAGCCCGCGGTATTGCTGTAGGCAATGAATTGGAATATACCGATGAGGTGACGCTCGGACGCTCTATCCTGAACCGTACACCTTTTGATGGAAAATAAAAAAGAGAAGAAAGATGAAACGTACACGTAACATACTGATGGTTCTTTATTGGCTGTTGCTCCTCGTTGCCGCAGGGATTTATGTCTGTGGTGAGTTCTTAGAGGTAGATATGGCTTGGCTCTCGTCTGATGAAAGTCGTCAAATGGGCATCGTGGTTCAGATGGTGATGATACTGCTGACGCTGGGATTGGTGCCTTTGGCTTTGTATCTGTTTAAGATGAAACGCATTCATGCATCACTCGTTGAGAATCCTTCAGTGACATTACTGAAATGGGGCGTCGTGAGAATCCTGATATTAGGTTCATTGTTGATGACCAACACCTTATTATATTATATGTATGGCTTTGAGCCTGCTTTCGGTTATCTGGCCGTCATGGTAATGCTCACCATGCCTTTTGTCCTGCCTACGATGAGCCGTTGTAAGGCTGAGACAGAAGAGGAGAAGGAACCGAAAGAAGACGAAACAGCAGAAAAAGCATGAAACTAACGGTTATCATCGTCAGCTATAACGTCTGTTATTACCTGGAACAGTGTATAGACAGCGTGCAACGAGCCACAAAAGGACTCGAGGCTGAGATCTATGTGGTTGACAATCACTCTTCAGATGGTTCTGTTGATTATCTGAAGCGACGTTTCGCAGATACGATTACATTGATAGAGTGTAACCATAACCTGGGTTTCGCCAAAGCAAATAATATCGCGATTCGTCAGTCGCAGGGTGAATATGTCTTGTTGCTCAATCCGGATACATTTGTTGGTGAAGACAGTATTCGTCAGGTAGTCGATTTTATGGATGCTCATCCCAAGGCGGGTGGGGCAGGCGTGATGATGCATAATGCTGATGGTACGGTTGCGCGTGAGTCACGTCGTGGATTGCCTACGCCCTATGTGTCGTTACTCAAGATGCTGGGCTTCTCAAAGCGTTATTATATGAGTCATCTGTCGTGGACGGAACCAGGACGGATAGATGTCGTGAGTGGGGCATTCATGATGTTGCGTCGCTCTGCCTTAGAAAAGGTGGGACTGCTTGATGAGAACTTCTTTATGTATGGTGAGGATATCGACCTTTCGTATCGTATTCAGAAGGGAGGCTATGAAAACTGGTATGTCCCTTCAAATATCCTCCATTATAAAGGTGAATCGACACAGAAAAGTACGTTCCGCTATGTCCATGTGTTCTATCAGGCCATGCTGATATTCTTCCGTAAACATTACGGTCATCTGAGTTTCTTTGTCGTATTGCCCATCAAGATGGCCATCTATGGCAGGGCTTTCCTAGCACTTTTCCAGATGCTGTCAATGCAATTGCGGAGGTATCTGGGTGATTATGGCAAAAGGGAAGATATAACCTACGCTTTTGAGGGAAGTCTGCCGATGGTTGACAATTGCATGAAGATAGCCCTTCGCAAGGGACTCTCGATAGCAGAGACAAGCGTCAGTGCCGACTGTGTGGTCTATGATACCGATACGCTTTCGTTTGAGGAAATCATTGCCGAGGCCGCAAAACATCCTGGCAAGCAAATAGGAACCTATAGTAGCAAGAGTCGCGTCATCATCACCCCAAGAGAGATTATCAAATGAAACAGTTGCCAGTAGTCCACCTGAGAGCGATGGAACCAGAGGATCTGGACGCCCTCTATACCATCGAGAATGATACGTCGATATGGGCGTTGGGGCTTACCAATGTGCCTTATTCCCGTTTTGTGCTCCATGACTTCATGTCGAGCAATACAGGGGATATCTACACAGATAAGCAGGTAAGACTGCTTATTGAGAACGAGGAAAAAGAATTGGTGGGGATGGTTGATCTGTTGAAGTTTGACCCAAAGAACCAAAAGGCAGAATTGGGCATATTGATTAGTAGTGCCTTTCGCAGAAAAGGCTATGCGAAAGCCGTTATCTCACGTATTCATGATTATGCGCTCTCTACACTTCATCTACATCAGCTTTATGTGGTGATTGCCACAAGCAACGAAGCTTCACTGGCTTTGTTCCAACAATTTGGTTATCAGCAGTCAGGCATTTTACGTGATTGGCTTTATGATGGGCACATCTATCATGATGCCGTCATCATGCAGCGTTTCTTGTAATTATCCTCTCCTGCGAAATTCCGAACAGGTGATAGCTGTGGCGATAGCCACATTGAGGCTCTCTGGACCTTCATGGAACTGGGGAATCAATAGTTTGTGGGTAATCAATTGACGTATCTTTTGTGAGATACCATTCCCTTCGTTTCCCATCACGATGATTCCCTCTTTGGAGAGTTCTTGTGTGTAAATATTCTGTCCGTCAAGCAGCGTTCCGTAAACAGGTACCTTAGCATTGCTAATCATTTCTGCTAAGTCTGTGTAAACAATATTTACACGGGCAATGCTGCCCATCGTAGCTTGTACAACTTTCGGATTCCACGCATCCGCTGTTCCCTCGGAACAGTATATGTTTGTAATACCAAACCAGTCGGCAATGCGGATGATAGTACCCAGATTGCCTGGGTCTTGTACATCGTCGAGTGCTAGAGACAGAGTGGAGGGAGATGCAAGTTCTTGGGTTGGAATCTCAAATACGGCCAGAACCTCTTGTGGATGTTGCAGAAAACTGAGCCTCTGCAAATCCTCTTTGCTCACTTCCTGAAATGGCTGACCATGATGGGCCCATTCATTGGTGGCAAAAACTTGGTATGCCTTGAAACCTGCGCGTAACAAGTCGCCCACCACTTTTGGTCCCTCTGCAACGAAAAGCTGCTCCTTCTTTCTGAATTTTTTTTGCTCGAGTTGTCGAACAAACTTGATTTGGTTTTTACTTATCATTTTGCAAAAGTACGAATAAGCGAGAAAAGAACCAAAAGAAGTACACAAAATTACCGAATTTAGACCCGTATTTCAATATTTTTATGTACTTTTGCGCTTGATTATGCGAAAGGTACTCAAGTTTGGTCTCTTTTTGTTGGGCGCGACAGCTTTGCTTTCATCGTGTTCATCAACGAAATATGTGCCTGAAAATGAATATCTTTTAAATAGGGTTAGAGTAGAGACAGAAGGCAATTATCGTGATTTGAATACTACAACGCTTCGTAGCTATGTGCGGCAAATGCCCAATCGACGTTGGTTCTCCCTCTTTAAGCTACCATTGGCCACCTATTCCCTTTCGGGTCGTGACTCAACGAAATGGATTAATCGCACGTTGAAATCAATAGGAGAGCCGCCCGTTATCTTTGACAGTACGCGTGCTTTTCTTACATGCAACGACCTGACTCAGCAACTCAGAAACGAGGGATTTCTCAATGCGAAGGTAAGACTGAACGTAGCCAAACGTAAACGTAAGGCAGATGTGACGTACACACTGGTGCCCAATGAGCCTTATTTCGTTCATCATATCAATTATGTCATCCAGGATACAGCCATTGCTCGTATATTGTCGCTGCAGGATTCAACAAAGAGCTTGCTACGTAGCGGCATGAGGTTTGATGTCGCCCAACTCGATGCTGAGCGCAAACGTATTACCACACTTCTGGCTGACAGTGGCTATTATCGTTTTCATAAGGATTTTATTACCTATCAAGCCGACTCCCTTGCTGACTCTCATCTGATTAATCTGACGCTTCGTCTTTCGCAATATCATCAACGCGATTTGGAATTTGTACCGCATACACGCTATTGGATACGCAAAATCAACTATGGTAGTGGCGATCCTGCAGATTCTGTGATTCATCTGCGCCGTCATGTGTTACGTGAATGTACGCATCTACATGAAGGAGAGCCGTATTCTGCCACAGGACTTCAGGATACGTACAATCATTTTGGACGGATGCAAGCTGTGAAATATACGAACATCACCTTTAGCCAGACTCCGTTTAATGATTCGCTCGACTGTCATATCCAGTTACAGAACAACAAACCGTCGACTATCAGCTTCCAACCGGAAGGAACCAATACCGCAGGTGACCTGGGTGCTGCTGCTTCATTAACTTATCAGAACCGCAATCTGTTTCGAGGTAGTGAGGTGTTTACCATCCAACTTCGTGGCGCTTATGAGGCGATTCGAGGTCTTGAGGGGTATTCGAACCAAGACTTCGTGGAGTATAGCGCTGAGGCGAAATTGCAGTTCCCTCGATTTATATCGCCATTCCTGAACAGACGGTTGCGTCAACGCGTCAATGCTACGAGTGAGGTGTCATTGCTTTATGATATGCAAGACCGTCCGGAGTTCCATCGTCGACTTCTATCTGCCGCCTGGCGCTATAGATGGAATAATCCTCATCGCCATGATCGCTTCCAGTTGGATGTGCTGGATCTCAACTATGTGTTCATGCCTTGGATTTCTGATACATTCCATAATCTTTATCTTGGCAATGAGAATACGCGCAATGCTATCTTGCGCTATAACTACGAGGATTTGTTTATTACCAAGTTGGGCTTTGGCTATACTTATACAAAAGGGAATACGGCATTTAAGTCAAATATTGAAACATCAGGCAATGTACTCTCGTTCGCTTCACGTATGGTGGATGCGGAGAAAGACAACAACGGACACTTCCGGTTGTTTAATATTGCCTTTGCGCAATATGTGAAGTGCGATTTGGATTTGAGCCATGCTTTTCAGATTGACCAGAACAACCAGTTGGTACTTCATGCAGGACTGGGTGTCGCGTATCCATACGGGAACTCTACGGTATTGCCGTTTGAGAAACGCTATTTCTCTGGTGGTGCTAATAGCGTAAGAGGATGGAGCGTTCGATCACTGGGACCTGGTAAGTTTAAAGAACAGGATGGACGTATCAACTTCATCAACCAGACAGGTGATATGAAACTTGATCTGAACGCAGAATATCGCACACACTTGTTTTGGAAGTTTGGCGGGGCTCTCTTTATTGATGCAGGAAATATCTGGACAATGCGTGAGTATGAGGAGCAGCCTGGTGGACAGTTCCGTTTTGAAGAGTTCCTCAATCAGATGGCTGTGAGCTACGGATTAGGTCTTCGTCTGAACTTCGACTACTTCATCCTGCGCTTCGATCTTGGTATGAAGGCAATCAATCCTTCTTACGAGACAGATAATAGCGATCACTATCCCGTACTAAATCCGAAGTTCAGTCGTGACTACGCTTTCCATTTTGCTGTGGGATTGCCGTTCTAACATTAATGGTTTGAATAAAAAATAGATTATATAAATGCTAAGATTCATATCTTTTGGAAGCGGAAGCAGTGGTAACTGCTATTATCTGTGGACAGAGACCGATAGTCTGCTCATTGATACTGGCGTGGGCATTCGTACGCTGAAAAAGTATTTTCGCGACTATGGGTTGAGCATGTCAAAGATACACCGTATCCTTATTACCCACGATCATGCTGACCATATCAAGTGTGTGGGAAGTATGAGTTATGATTATCAACTTCCTGTTTTCGCCACCCGTCCTGTACATGTTGGCATTGACCGTAACTATTGCGTGGCGCGTAAGGTTAGTCAGGGCTTGCGCAGATATATTGAGCCTGGGATCACCATACAAGAGGGCGACTTCACCATCACGCCTTTTACCGTTCCTCATGACAGTAGTGATAACTTAGGCTATTTAATACAGGCGGAGGGGATTAATTTCTGTTTGATAACGGATGCAGGTCGTGTTACCGATGAGATGGCGCAGTATATTGGACAGGCACAGTATCTGGTCATAGAGGCCAACCACGATCGTGAGATGTTGCAGCAGGGCCCCTATCCTGCATATCTGAAAGAACGTATCACCAATGGAAACGGTCACCTCAACAATGAGGCGTGCGGAGAGGCGATAGCCAATCATATGGGTGAGCATCTGCGCTATGTGTGGCTCTGCCATCTGTCAGAGGAGAACAACCATCCTGAGCTGGCTCGTAAGACGGTGGAGACGGTATTGCGCTCCTATGGCATCGTAGCAGGTAAAGATCTTCAACTCGAGGTTCTGAAACGCACCACACCAACCGGCATCTTTGATTTGGTATAATATAGAAAGAGAGGATGCGCATGATGAATGGCATCCTCTCTTTCTATAGTTATTATTCTGCTGTTTACAAAATGGTCTTTACAGCCTCCAGCATTCCCTTGGCCTCAATCAGGTCGAGGAACTGCTTCACCATCTGGTTCAGACCAGCAACCTTGTTCAGGTCTTCCTGCCAGATGAACTCTGCACCCAGTACACCATCAGCTACCTTCTGGGTGTCACCAGTAGCCCAGAGCTGCTGTAGCAGTTCAATGATCTTCGCATCGTCGTTAGGTGTAATTTCTGCACCGTCGAAGCGCTTGCCACCCTTGTAATAGGTGATGATAGCTGCCAGACCGAATACCAAGCCCTTAGGCAGTTCGCCCTTACGCTCCAAGTAGGTCTTCACACCTGGCAGGTCACGAGCCTGGAACTTGGGGAATGAGTTGAGCATGATGCTGGTCACCTGATGGTCAACAAACGGGTTGTCGAAGCGCTCTAGCACGTCGGCAGCAAACTTCTCCAGCTCCTCCATGGGCAGGTCGAGGGTCTGCATCAGTTCCTCAAACTGTACCTTATGGATATACTTGCCGATAACTTCGTGGTTGCAGGCATCGCGAACGATGTTAACGCCACTGAGGTAAGCTACGGGGCTGAGCACGGTGTGGGGACCATTCAGCAGCGTCACCTTGCGCTTGTGGTAAGGCTCCTCTGAGGGCACGAACAGTACGTGCAGGCCTGCTTTGTCTGCGGGGAATTCCTCGGCTACTTCCTTCGGAGCCTCGATGACCCACAGGTGGAAGTTCTCTGCCTGTACAACGAGGTTGTCGCGATAGCCCACCTTCTCCTGAATCTCAGCAATCTCCTTGCG
>CAZIKA010000066.1:0-1479 GCA_964539705.1 uncultured Prevotella sp.
ATCAACGTAGTATTCGCTGCTACTGCTGATGAGGCTAAGGCTGCTCTCTTGAGTACTACCGGCATCATCAACATCGCTCGCGATGCTCAGAAGAACGTCATCTACAACCTGAACGGCCAGAAGGTGAACAAGACTCAGAAGGGTCTGTACATCATCAATGGCAAGAAGGTCGTGAATAAGTGAGAATAAAGCAGAGCTCGCTCATGCTTTATCGAACGTGAACGAGCTCGAGCTTTAGCTCAAGGTAATGAAATAAGTAAAGCCTCCCCTATCCCCTCCTAAGGAGGGGAACCTAAAAAGCCCTCACCGCACAAAAGCGGTGGGGGCTCTTTCTTTTTTTCTGTTTTTTATTACCTAAAGTCTCTTCATCTCCAGATACTTGTTAATCACGTCCACCGATAGTTTGCGGGGCGTGGTTAACAACGACTGAATGCCATACTGACGCAGGGTCTGCACGATGAGGCGCTGCTCGTAGGAGAATTTTTCCGCTATGACATGCTGGTAGACACTTTCCGTGTTTTGAGATTTGAGAGTTGAGATTTGAGATTTATATTGGATATACTCCTGTAACTCCTCGTCCTCAAAGAAGACCACGAGCAGACGGTGATGGACTGCCAACTGGCGCAGATACTGCAACTGACGACGCATGGCAGCCATCGACGTAAACGAGGTATAGAGAATCAGCAGTGAACGCTGACGCACATGACGGGCCAGACCTGCAAGGAGTGCAGAATAGTCGGTCTCACCAAATTGCGTATGCTCTGCATAGAGGGCTTCCTGAAGGGTCTGCATCTGTCCCTGTTGACGAGAGGCCTGCACAAAAGAGCCAAACTGATCGCTGAAGGTAACGAGGCCCGCTTTGTCCTGCTTGTTGACAGCCACATACGAGAGCACCAAAGCAGCATTGATGGCATAGTCGAGCAGCGTCATCTCCTGGAACGACTGCTGCATCATACGCCCCTTGTCAATCACAGAATAGACGGGCTGTGAGCGTTCCTCTTGATAGACATTGACCATCAGCTGATGACGGCGGGCAGTGGCACGCCAGTTGATGGTACGATAGTCATCACCCACAACATAGTCCTTTATCTGCTCAAAGTCAGTGTTATTACCTATTCGACGGATACGCTTGATACCCATCTCTGTAAGGTTATTGCTCATAGCCAGCAACTCATACTGGCGCAGCATCATATAAGAAGGATATACCTTCACATCTTGCGGCTCACAACAAGTGAAGCGACGCTGTACCAATCCTAGCAATGTGCTGGCAAAGACACGCACACATCCAAAGCCATAGACACCACGCTCTGTAGGACGAAGCTGATAGGTTATGGTAGCCTCTCCCTGTTTATGCAAGGATGCCTTAAACAGAATATCTCGTCGCTGGAACACATGCGGCACCTCATCAATCACCTCAGTACGGATAGCAAAGGGATAGTTGCTCTCAATCCGAATACTCACTGGATTATCATCGCCATT
>CAZIKA010000066.1:1579-8785 GCA_964539705.1 uncultured Prevotella sp.
AGCAGAATGATATCTATCACCACTGCAATTACCAACAGCCAAAACAGCGCCCTACCGATGGTAAACAGCGGCGGCTCTGCGAATCCCAGAGCAATAACCAGGATAACGGCAGTTATCAGATAATAAAACCTATTCCTTAAATACACAATTGTGGCGGTAGCGAACTATTCACTTATCACTTATAACTTTTCACTTATTTCGGTACTTCCACCTTCTCTATCAGGCGCTTGGCAGCCTTAAGGGGCGTGATGCCTTCCATCTCAGCCTCAGCAGTGAGGATAAGACGGTGCTGCAGAATGCTGGGACAGACAAAGCGTACATCATCAGGTGTCACGAAGTCACGTCCCTGCAACAGGGCATAGGCCTTCGAAGCCTGCAAGATAGCCACCGATGCACGGGGTGAGGCGCCAAGGAACACAGCCTTGCTCTGGCGTGTCTGCATCACGATACTAGCAATATAGCGCAACATGGCAGGATCGACAAACACCTCGCTGAGCTGTTGACGCAGCTGGATGAGATCGTCCTTGGTGAGTACCGGCTGGATATCGTCGAGCGAGGTAAGACGCTGGTTAGCATGATGACGTTCCAGAATGCTGACCTCCTCATCGAGTGTGGGATAGTCCATCGTGATCTTCATCATGAAACGGTCGGTCTGTGCCTCGGGCAGTTTATACGTTCCCTCCTGCTCCACAGGGTTCTGCGTAGCCAGGATGGTATAGAACTGTCCCATGGGATGCGTCTTTCCGTCAATTGTCACCTGACGTTCCTCCATCACTTCGAAAAGAGCAGCCTGCGTCTTCGCCGGTGCACGGTTGATCTCGTCCACCAGCACAATATCAGCAAAGACAGGACCGGCATGGAAGTCGAATTCAGAGGTCTTCATGTTGAACACATTCGTGCCCAGCACATCGCTCGGCATCAGGTCGGGCGTGAACTGAACACGACTGAACTTTGCGTCGATGAGCTTTGCCAACAGGCGCGCCAACAGGGTCTTTGCTACGCCAGGCACACCTTCGAGTAGCACATGCCCATTAGCCAGCACGGCGGTGAGCAGCAGGTCGATGTTTTCCGTTTGACCTACGATGACTTGCGATATCTGCCCGCGCAACTCTTCGATGCGCTCTGCAAACTGAGTGAGGTCGATTCTTTCTTGTTCCATTGTTAGAGAGATTGCAGTATTCTATTGATTTCGTTAATATAGTTCTTGAGTTCCTTGTCGCTGATCACATACCCGCCATAGGCGTATTCTTTTATCTCCTGAAGCAGCTTATCATCCTCGGGGGCGATTTGTGCTTTCTGCCGACGTATCTCCTCGGTAGCGTAAGCCAGTTTCTTTGCCAACAGTCCAGGATTGTCATGCTGTTGCCAATAGAGGGAGCCGATGAGTTTCACGAACTCCAGATTCATGTTCTGCGGCTTTTGGACAACAGGGATGACCCGCTGACGACGACGGGCGGTGAAGATACAGAAGAGCAGGAGCGACAATACCGTCAGATAAAGTGCCCAGCGTAGCGGGGGCCGCTGTAGGAATACATAGAACTGACTGGACTCCGTCTGTGCTGTACCGCTGACGTAGCTCTCCATGCGGATGACGGGATGTTGCTTCAGACGGTCCATCAGTCGGGCCTGCATCAGACTGCCCTGTCCGCTGATAGTCATATAGTTGGTGAAGAGCAGCGGTGCCGAGACGAGTATCAGCTCGCCCTTTCCCCGCTTGAACGACAGGGCGATAGGGTGCTCGTCAACCTGTTCATTATTCTCATTATACTCCATGAGCATTATCAGCGTATCGCACGCTACGCTGTCGTTACCTTCAAGGGTAAAGGGTATCAGCTGGTTATACAGAGAGACGGACAACGGGTGCCCACGATAGGCGGCGGAGTCCTGCGTCCAGCACAACTCTGTCTTCTCGATATTCCTACCGGCAATATTGGAGATATTAAAGTCGCTGTTATAGTGATAGTCTATCTGAAGGGTATCGGCGAAGTTGTAAAGTCTCTTGGCGGCTACCAAGACGGTATGTCCGTTTTCCACCAAGCCAAAAAGGTCGCGGATATCGGAGTTGTTGATATAGTCGTCAGTGGCTATCAGGAGGGATCTCTTCTGTGTAAAGACGCTGTCGTGACGCATCTGCCAGATAGTCTTCTTCGATACGGCATATCCATTAGGCAGAGATGCCTGCATCAGGCTATCGAAGAGCATGCAGCCAAAGGGCTGTGCATCGGTATGCGAGTACGTGGGTATCCACACGAACTTCTTCGTCATGCGATACTCAATGGCGAAGACGATGCCAAGGAGCAACAGAATGCCTATGATGAACTTCGTGCGGTTAGTCATGGGAATTGAGAGGTGCGGGTTGAGAGGTGAGAGGTGAGAGGGCTGACTGCAGGGTCTTCATCTCGTCAAAGAGTTCCTTCGTTGCCTCGAAATTACCGTAGCGCACATTGATAAAATGGTGTGTCATCGTTGTAAAGGCAGGGTGATTCACTTGACGCATATACTGAACAGGAGTCTTTGATGGCTGCCAGTCTATGCGTTCTGCATTCTGAAGATATAACAGCGTCTGCAGATAGACCAGGCGCACAGCCTGACGATAGTCGTCAGACTGCAAGGCCTTGTCTATACCCTTATTGAAGTCAACACCATAGATGGTGTCTTCCTGAACATCATAGTCAAGTTCTTCCTCCTTCCCACCGCGAATAAAGAGTTTCGGGCGCAGTCGCCAATAAAGCCAAGCCAGGAACAGCACGACAACTGCACCTAGGCCAATCAGGATATAGTTGGCTACATCATCGCCAAGCACCATATCAAGATGCTCCTCCACCCACTCGATAAGGACACGCCGCAACCACTCCAACAGGCTCTCGCCTCCGCCTACGATTTCGCTGTCGTAGTCGTACTGCGGGTCGTGCTGCAGGGCAGTGAGCAGTTCGGTATCGAGTTGAAGGGTGTCCACGATATAATATATTAGAGGTGAGAGGTGAGAAGAGAGAGGTTAGAAGTTATCAAACTCGTCGAACTTATCGATGCGCTTCGACACGCCGGCGCCGTCTATCTTCTCGCTGGCATGACCATACTGGATAGCAATGCCCACAAGACTGAAGATCATTGAGAGCATATAACCCAAACACATCAATATGCAAGTGAGATACTGCACAAACGAATAGACGAAAGAATGGAAGAAAGGCTTGTCCATATCATTCGTCAGCGTGAAGATCATCTTCACCATTGACAGCAGATACCAAGGCATCATCGTGAATGTCTGGAGAATACTTGCCAAGATACCAATGATAAACATCACGGCAAAGACACCGCCCCATGTGGCAAAGCCCAGGCGTAACCCCTTCTTATAGGCTCCAATCACTCCGATTTCATCCTCCAACATATAAACGGGAGCCACCATATACATAGGTAATCCGAATACAATCAGGGCGATGTACAGAAGAATGATACCTACAACGGTCATCGCTGTACCAAACTGGAAACTAACCACAAAAGCCAGTGCCGCCAGTATTGCACAGATAATAGCGACGACAATCATGATGGCCAATCCCGTCAGAGCCATGATAACGCCACGCTTCAGACAGAAGAACAGGTCGTCACGGAAGTCTTCGTAGCACAGGTCCTTCAAACGCTGCGGACGACGGTCGTAGACACGGATCATCGCATAAACAAAGCTTTCCAACAGCAGAGCAGCTAAGATAAAGCCCAGAATGCTGGCTACGAATGAGATGCCGTACAGCCATCCCTCCGAGTTACTGAAGAAATTGCCTTTGTCAATAGTGGTTATCAGTTTGAAGTAGCCCTCAAAGAAATGATTGAAGGGCAGCGCCAGGATAATACTTATCGGCAGCATCATGTACATGAAGTACTTCAGCATGGGGCGCCAGTTCTCACGCAGGAAGTTAAACACATCTGTCAACTTATCCGAAAAACTACGGATGCGATACAACTCGATTTTGGGCATTTCAATTTGCATGGTCTTTTGAGGTTTCTTTTAGTCGCTCAGCTTTGTAAAAGCGTCCCTTTGGGCCGAGCGGAGGTTTGATATTTGAGATTTGTGATTTATTCCTTAAATATGGTAATACAATATAATAATAGACGATAAACGAGGCGGAGAGCAGAATCACCATCAGTCGGAACACATCCGACCATTCCGTATGTCGGGTCATAAAACTTTCAATGAAGCCTGCAATACAAAAGAGGGGCACGGTGCCTATCACAATCTTCAGTCCACGCTTCGCACCACGACGGAATGCATAAAGACGGGAATAGGTGCCAGGGAAGAGCCATCCGTTGCCCATCGCGATACCAGCAGCACCAGCTACGATAATAGCGGATATCTCGATGGTGCCGTGAAGCCAGATAGCCAAAGCCGAGTCCCACAGCAGACCGTGCTGTGCGAAGAAGGTCTGGAAAGCTCCCAGCATGATGCCATTCTGGAGCAATACAATACCCGTACAAAAACTGGTGAGCAGCCCCGACACAAACGCCAGAAAAGACACCTTTATATTATTAGTGGTGATACCAATGAACATCAAGCCCTCAGGACTGCCGTCATAGACCGCCATCGGATTACCGTTCTCAATGTTCTCGAGCGTCATGTCCACATACCCGTTGCCAAGAATCAGTCGCGAGAACTCTGGGTCAAGCAGTTGCGACACCAGGCCCACGACAACACTCATGAGGAAAATAATAAACGACAAGCGCAGTTCACGACGAGCCTCCCACATGGTCTGAGGCACCTCCTGCGTCCAGAATGTCACGATACGCGACCAGCGTTCCCGTTTGTTACGGTATATATTCTGATGAATAGCCGAGGCCAGATTATTCAGATAAAGGGTAATGCGGGAGTTGGGGTAATGTGTCTGCGAGAAAGCCAAATCAGAAGTCACGTCGATATAGGCATCGGCCATCTCGTCGGGAGTAGAAAGCGCAGGACTCTCGACCACCGTCTCGTAGCCTCGCCATTTGTCTATATTCTGACGGATAAACGTAACTTCTTTCATCGGTTTACAGTTATTGAGCTACAAAAATAGTATTTTTCTCGCATTTCACAACATAATTTGTACATTTTTTGTATCTTTGCCATCAAATTTCAGTTAACACATGGCAGAATCAGGTATTATTACAGGCCAATACGTACGCATACAACCCACTGTGGCCAGCATTGGTGACCGTATCTTTGGGCAGATTATCGACTGGATAGTATTGCTTTCCTATCTGTTGCTGGCTATATGGATAGGTGTTGAAGCCAACATCAAGAGCGACTGGTATTTAATCATCGCTGTCGGACTGGTACCGCTGTTCTATACCCTACTCTGCGAAATCTTCAACCAAGGACAGTCTATCGGTAAGATGATGATGAAGACTCAGGTGGTGAAGCTCGACGGGTCGCGCCCTACACTGGCTGCCTACCTGATGCGGTGGTTGCTCTTCCTCATCGACGGACCTATGACCAGCTATTTGGGACTAGTCGTTATGGTAATCACCCGCAACAACCAGCGACTAGGCGATATGGCTGCCGGCACCATTGTTATCAAGAAGCAGAAATACAAGAAGATACAGATCAGTCTTGACGAATACGACTATCTGCAGAAGAACTACACCCCTCGCTATCCACAGGCTGCCGACCTGTCGCTTGAACAGATAGAGATTATTACCCGCACCCTTTCCATCAACAAAACTGATTTCCAGCAACGCACGAAAGTATTGGCAGACAAGGTACGCGAGAAGTTGAATATCGAACGAAAAGAAACGGACGACGCAGCTTTTCTTCACCGCATCGTCCGTGATTATCAATATTATGCTTTAGAGGAAATTTAGAGCGTCACCTCGCATCCCAGTCCCAGCACGTAGTTGGTACGTGTGAAAGTGTCGCTAACGCCTGGTGTAGGATAGTTCTCACGCTTGTAGTTCTCGTAGTTTGTCTGGAAATAGCCACCCTTCAGCGTCACGTTATCATTAACCTTGAAGTTAGCGCCGAAGCCAAGGCTATAGCTGTTAACTACGAACGACATATCGTTCATATACCTGTCGGTAAGTCCATAGCGGGTCAGCTGACCACCCAATGAAATCGTCACGCGATCATTTACATCCCATTCCGCACCAAGCAGGAACTCATTGGTGTCGTGATCCAGCAAATCCTGCGTGTTGTTATACCACGAACAATTTTTGTCGAAATAGTGGTGCCAACCAGCATTCAAGCGAATAGGATCGATGGGGTTCCACATGGCACCCAGAGCCAGCTGTGCCGGCTGGTCTTCGTTCACCTCCTCACTGTCACGGAACTTGTTCACAGCAGAAATCTCGCTAGCCTGATTCACGGTAGATTCGTTCTTCATGTGAATCTCTGTCTTGAACTCATACTTGGCAGCAAAGTTAAACTTACCCAACTTATAGTCAACACCCACAACAGGAGCAATACCCACGCTCCACTGGTTACACAGCAGGTTCACACCCTCAGAGTATTTGGCCAGTTTGCTGAGTTCGTCTTTGCTGGCAGCAAGATTCTCCAAACCATTCTTGAGTGCCGTCTCTTGATCAGTCAACGCAACGCCTGCAGCTTCCTTGGTTTTCAGGCTCGTGAGTACTGGTGTTCCAACAGTAATAATGTTTGGAACCTGATTAATTACGTTAGGCAGCACATTCTCGAAATCAACATAGCCACCTGATGTCTTTACCATAATGTTGCTGATACGAGCCTTATAGGTGGCTGTACCATAGAGTAGACGCAGACCACCGTAGACCGCCAAGTTCTCGTTCACCTTATAGGCAGATCCTAGCTGGAAACCGAAGTAGTACTGGCGGCCCTGCATATAGCCATCCATATCGTATCCCAATGTCCCATTATAAGGAATGCTGGAACCGGTAGCTGTATTTAATGCGTATGCTAGCTTATCCATCGACATAAACTTGTCTGCAATTTGTCCTACCGTACCTTCAAACGAGCCCAGACCGTCAGCATACTCACAAGCACCGCCACCACCTGGTACAGAGAAGTTGAACTGCAAGCTCCAGTTATTCTTATTCCAAGCCATCTGAAGTGAAGGGATAAACGGTGCGTCGGCAACGCCCTCGAATACCTTTGTATCAGCGCCCATATTCTTCTTGCCTAATGCAAAAACAGAATTAGTTGATGTAATGGTACGCGTTTGATGTGCATACTGCCAATTGATACCTAGATGAAAACCTTCTGACATAAAA
>CAZIKA010000066.1:8885-14059 GCA_964539705.1 uncultured Prevotella sp.
TTTAAATTACGTTAACTTAACAAATAATAAATTCTGCACAAACCATATTAATTTGTGCAGAATTTTATTGCACAAAAGCACCCAAACGTGTGCATTTGTTACATTTCACTTAATCATTCTTGCGTCCCTTCGGTAGCAAGCGTCCTTCGGCCGAGCGACTCCTCGCCCTTTGCTTCTTGCTCCTCGCCCCTTGCCCCTTTCTTCATCTCTGGATAGCTGATGCGTGTATGATAGATGGTCTTCAGTTTCTCTACCAATACCGTCTTGGCATACTGCACATCACGGAATGTGATGGGACACTCATGGAAAAAGCCATCGGCCAGCATACCGTCGATAATCCGTTCCACCAGGTCACGAATACGCTGTTCTGTATAGTCGGGCAGCGATCGCGAGGCGGCCTCTACGGCATCAGCCATCATCAGGATAGCCTGTTCCTTTGTGAAAGGATTAGGTCCAGGATAGGTGAAGAGCAGGTCATCAACAGGTTCATCAGGATGCTCGTTCTTGTATTTAATAAAGAAATACTTAGCCTTTCCCTGTCCATGATGAGTAGCAATCAGGTCGCGAATCTGTACGGGCAGATTATATTTATCAGCCAGTTTCAGTCCTTCGGTGACATGACTGATAATCATCTGGGCACTCTCAATATAAGAAAGATGCTCGTGAGGACTGATGCCACCCGACTGGTTCTCAGTGAAATAAATGGGGTTCTGCGTCTTACCGATATCGTGATAGAGGGCACCCGTACGCACCAGTTGTGGGTTGCCGCCTATCTTTCGTGCTATCTCAGCAGCCAGATTACCCACCTGAATGCTGTGTTGGAAAGTGCCTGGTGCCACCTCGCTCATCCGTCTCAGCAGGTCTTTATTCATATCGCTGAGTTCTATCAGCGTGATATCCGAGATAAAGCCAAAGAATTTTTCTATGAGATAGAGCAATGGGTAGCAGCAAAACATGGTAATGCCGCTGATAATCAGGAATACGAACTCATGATTGTCAATCTGCGAGAAATCGTTATGCCGTATCATAAAGATGCACAGGTTCGTTGCCATAGCAACAAGTGTGGTGGCGATGGCTGTCCAGAACAACTGCGATCTACTGCTCAGCTCCCTCAAGGTAAACACAGCGGTGAGGCCTGCTGCCATCTGCACCGTGATAAACTCCAAGGGGTGCTGCAGGATACAGGCACAGATCAGCACCACAGTGAGATGCGCCATCACAGCTGTTCGCGAGTCCATAAACACGCGGATAAAGATCGGCACGATGGCAAACGGCAGGATATAGACGTGGAGCAGGCTATGGCTCACCAGGAACGATGAAAGCACTGTTGCCACAATCACCAACGTATAGACCATCGCGATATGGCGTATATGTTCGAAATAATCCTTTCTGTAAAGGGTCAGATACAGCGTGAACAGCGTCATGATGAGCAACACGAAGATAGCCTCACCAATAATCATTGACGAGAAAGCCGAACTGCTCTGCGTACGGCGCTCCATCTCACGCATATACGAGTCCACCACCAGATATGTCTCCGGCGTCACCACCTCGCCCTGTGCCACAATCTTCTGTCCGCTCTGCACCACACCGTTGGCCAGCGGGATACTGTTCAGCAGTTCCAGTCGTGCACTCTCGCTGCGATCCTCATCGTACGTCAGGTTAGGTAGCAGGAAGTCGTTCAGGTTCAGTTGCGACAGCAGCGTGTGATAAGCCTGAAGCATAGGATTCTTCCGTAGCGTCTCGTAGGCCTCAACAGGCGTATACACCTTTGAGGCGTCTATCGTCGTCACCTCACGTCCATCGATACGTCTTAGGAATCGGGCGGTGTCCGACTGTTCATGCAGCGGTTCCTTGGTATCCACGATACCGTGCGAATAGATTACCTCCATAGGTGTCACCATCGACTTCACGAACTCGCCACCCAGTTCCGGATGCGTCTGACAGACATGCTCCAGGAACGCCGTCACCTGCTGTTCCGCTACAGTGGGGGTATAGATATAATAAGGCTCGAAGTCGGCCAGTATCTCCTGTCGCTCTCGCTCCACTGTGCTATCAGCCTTATATACGGGGAAGTCGAAGGTGGCAGTCAGGTCACTGTACAGCCACACCTTGTTGGCCTCCATCTTGAAGTTAGGCTTATTGTCGCGCGGCATAAACCATACTATCAGCGCCACAGCACTAACCACCAGGAGTACGCGCTTCGCTACGTCACGCCATGTAATATCCGTCTTGAAATCGAATTTCCGCATCATTTATCGTATTTTGGCAGCAAAGATACAAATAATTCTTAATTCTTAATTCTTAATTCTCATTTTTTTAGTACCTTTGCACGCAAATTTAAAATATAATAAGGTATAATGACTGAAAGAAAAGTAAGGGTGCGCTTTGCACCAAGTCCCACGGGGCCACTGCATATCGGCGGCGTTCGTACCGCTCTGTACAACTATCTGTTCGCCCGTCAGCACGGCGGCGAACTGGTATTCCGTATTGAGGATACCGACACCACCCGCTTCGTGCCTCAGGCCGAGGCCTATATCATCGAGGCCTTCAACTGGCTGGGCATCAAGTTCGACGAGGGTGTATCGTTTGGTGGCAACTACGGTCCCTATCGTCAGAGCGAGCGTCGTGACATCTATAAGAAATACGTGCAGCAGCTGTTAGACAACGGTAAGGCCTATATCGCCTTCGACACCCCTGAGGAGTTGGATGCCAAGCGTCAGGAGATAGAGAATTTCCAGTACGACAACAAGACGCGCGGCATGATGCGCAACTCGCTGACACTGCCAAAAGAAGAAGTTGACCGTCTGATTGCAGAAGGCAAGCAGTATGTGGTGCGTATCAAGATTGACGCTGGCGAAGAGGTATTGGTAGATGATATGATTCGCGGCGAGGTGCGCGTGAAGAGTGATATCCTCGACGATAAGGTGCTGTATAAGAGTGCCGACCAGTTGCCTACCTATCACCTGGCAAACATTGTGGACGACCATCTCATGGAGATCACCCACGTGATCCGTGGTGAAGAGTGGTTGCCCTCTGCCCCACTCCACGTGCTGCTCTATAAAGCATTCGGCTGGGAGGACACCATGCCTCGCTTTGCCCACCTACCCCTGCTGCTTAAGCCCGACGGCAAAGGAAAGCTGTCGAAGCGCGATGGCGATCGTCTGGGCTTCCCCGTGTTCCCACTCGACTGGAAAGACGAGCAGGGTAATGTGACCTCTACTGGCTATCGTGAGCAGGGCTATTTCCCTGAGGCAGTTATCAACTTCCTAGCTCTGCTGGGTTGGAACCCAGGCACGGAACAGGAGCTGTTCCTGCTTGACGAGCTGATACCCCTCTTCGACATCTCCAAGTGCTCTAAGGCTGGTGCGAAGTTTGCCTACGAGAAGGGTATCTGGTTCAACCACGAGTATATCCTCAAGAAGAGTGCTGAGGAGATTGCCCGCCTGTGGGAGCCAGAGGTGCGCAGTCATGGCGTGCAGGACTCGTTCGAGCGAATCGTCAAGGTATGCGAGATGATGAAAGACCGCGTCAGCTTCGTCAAGGAGATGTGGCCTCTCTGCTCATTCTTCTTCGAGGCACCTACGGCTTACGATGAGAAGACAGTCAAGAAGCGTTGGAAGGAAGACTCTGCTCAGACATTGACTGCTCTCTGTGAGGTGCTCGAAGGCATCGACGACTTCTCACTTGAGAATCAGGAGAAGATTGTCCACGAGTGGATTGAGAAGAACGAGTTGAAGTTAGGTAACGTGATGAACGCTTGGCGTCTCTGCCTCGTTGGCGAGGGTAAGGGTCCCGGCATGTTCGATATCTCTGCCTTCCTGGGCAAAGAAGAAACAATTCGCAGAACACGTAAAGCAATAGAAGTACTGGGCTAATGTACAATCTAATTATCTATCTCTACCTCCTCGGCGTTGCCGTCTACAGCCTTTTCAACAAGAAGGTGCGTAAGATGTGGCGTGGCGAGCGCGATGCCATCCGTGTGCTTCGCGAGAAGGTAGATCCCAACGCCCGCTATGTATGGTTCCATGCCGCCTCGCTGGGCGAGTTCGAACAGGGTCGTCCCCTGATGGAACAACTGAAACGCGAGCACCCCGAGATAAAAATCCTGCTCACCTTCTTCTCGCCCTCAGGCTATGAGGTACGCAAGAACTACGAGGGCGCCGATATCATCTGTTACCTGCCCCTCGACACCATCACGAATGCCCGTCGTTTCCTGCGCACCATTCGTCCTGAGATGGCCTTCTTCATCAAGTACGAGTTCTGGTACAACTACCTGCATATCCTGAAGCACCGCAATGTGCCCGTATATAGTGTTTCTAGTATCTTCCGCGATGATCAGGTCTTCTTCCGCTGGTACGGCAAGCAGTATGGTCGCGTGCTGAAGTGCTTCACCCATTTCTATGTACAGAACGAGAAGAGTCGTGAGCTATTAGCTAAGATAGGTCTTACCAATGTCACCATTACCGGCGACACCCGTTTCGATCGCGTGCTGCAGATCAAGGAACAGGCCAAACAGCTGCCCATCGTGGAGCAGTTTACTAAGGATGAAAAAGTATTTATTGCAGGCTCTTCTTGGCAGCCTGATGAGGAAATCTTCATCAAATACTTCAATGAGCATCCTGACTGGAAACTTATCATCGCACCACACGTCATTGGTGAAGACCACCTTCAGCAGATTGAAAAACTACTCGAAGGTCGCAAAGTTATTCGCTATACCGAGGCAGAGAAACCTCTCTCCTCTCACCTCTCACCTCTCACCTCTTGTGATGTCCTCATCATCGACTGCTTCGGTCTCCTCTCCAGCATCTATCACTATGCTGACGTGACCTACGTAGGCGGAGGTTTTGGTGTTGGCATCCACAACACGCTGGAAGCAGCGGTTTGGGATGTGCCCGTTATCTTCGGTCCTAACAATCAGAAGTTCCACGAGGCTCAAGGTCTGAAAGCCTGTGAAGGTGGATTCGAGATAACAAGCTACGAGGACTTTGCACGTCTGATGGATCGTTTCTCTAGCGATGCCGATTATCTTAAAAAGGCAGGAACACAGGCTGGCGACTACGTGAAGCAGCTCTCTGGTGCCACCAAGCGCATCCTCTCTGATGTTAAACTTTAATACATTAAACATTAAAGATTAAACATTAAAGATTAAACATTAAAGATTAAACATTAAAGAT
>CAZIKA010000067.1:0-14015 GCA_964539705.1 uncultured Prevotella sp.
GACGAGGGCGGACAACTCACCGAGGCCGTACGCCGCAAGCCCTACTCCGTGCTTCTCTTCGACGAGATAGAGAAGGCGCACCCCGATGTATTCAACATCCTCTTGCAGGTATTGGACGACGGCCGACTCACCGATAACAAAGGACGTACCGCCGACTTCAAGAACACCATCATCATCATGACGTCGAACGCCACCCGCGAACAGCTACGCGTCACCATGCGTCCTGAGTTCCTCAACCGCATCGACGAGATTATCACCTTCACGCCGCTCAGCAAGGATGAGATTGCCCAGGTGGTGCGCCTGCAACTCACACGCGTACAAAAGATGCTCGAGCCGCAGGGCTTCACCCTCGATGTCACTCCGCAGGCCATCGACTGGCTGGCTCAGGAGGGCTACGACCCCGACTACGGTGCTCGTCCCGTGAAGCGTGCCATCCAGCAGTATCTGCTCAATGACCTCTCGAAGAAGCTCTTGGCTGACGAGGTATCACGCGAAAAACCGATTGTCGTCGACTCCTTTGGCGACGGACTAGTGTTCCGTAACTAAGAAATAGGACTTACCGCCATCGGCGATGCCACAGCAGCATGGGCTGCTTTCTGGGCGATGGCGGCAAGTCCTTTTGCCATTCCTTTGGGACGATATTTCATCCCTACCGGACTTTTCCCGGTAAGCTTCTCAAACCACGTACATGCCACCACATATCTTCCCATAGTCAGGTTCAGATGGTAGCCGTCGCGAGTCAGTTCGCGGTTTACCGTCTTATCCTTCGTCTGGGTATTGGCGAGCACCGTAGTACGTGCATTCTGTATTGCTGTTCCAGAAGGGATATAGAACGACAGGTCGTACTGATGGTTTCGCATGGCCTTGTCAACAGCTGCCGTAATGCTGGAATACATCAGATACTGGTTGAAGTTATATTTGGCAAACCCTTTATGTTCAGAGTCCTGCGCATAGGCCCATGTCTGGTGGAAGCCCAGTCTCACCGAGTCTGTAGCCACCCCTCTCACATAGCCAATCATCAGGCTCAGTCCCGGCTCGTAGCTCTCTGGCCGTCCTGCATCCTGACTCACCTGCTGCAGTGTAATGATGTCCCACGGCTCATCGGTGATAATCTCTCTCAGCGTGTGTTTTCCCATGTGAACACGTTTGCCGTCGGTCACCTTACGATACTCTGTATTGGCAGCCACCGTTCGTGCATCGTTCCAATGTCCTATCAGACTCCATCCGCCCCGATAGGCGTTACCTATAACGAAGGTCACACCAGCCTCCTTGCCCAGTTCCCACAGATACTGCTCCACAGCATCTTCTGAAAACGAGTTGCCAATTGCCAGCACCCTCAGCGTGTCCTTTACCTGAGCGTCTGCCACAACGGCAATCAACGAAAACAGAATTAAAAAAAGTGTCTTTTTCATTATCTTTTCTTTATTTATTGACTAAGAAATCATTGAACGTTGCCTGAGGCTTGATAGAGTCATAATAGAACACAAGCGTATCGGCTCGCGAAACACTACCTGCGGTAAAATAACCCAGACAGCCCCCAGTAAGATTACTACGTGGATTGGCTCCACCACTCTGTCCTGCCTTTAGGGACGTGAAGTACTCAAAGGAAGATCGGTCGATAGTCATGAGCTGAAAGGTAAGGGTATCTCCTTCATAAAGGATCTTTTCCCAGTTCTCCTCCTTGTCTTCCTCAGCAGCCCGTTCCGACATACACATGATGTCGCGATAGACCAACCCAGGGGGATTTCCCCGATCATCAAAAGCATTCCACACATAGGGTTTATGGTGTTTCCAGTCTTTGAAATGAGGATGATGCGTGATGCGATCCATGCGGTACCAATAGTAGTTACGCTCATTGGGTTCTGGATCAGTAGCCCACATCTCGTAAATCACGATACGCTCATTGAGCATCGAGAACCAGTATAGTTCCGTAGAGAGGATAGATGTTGCGGCAGGCATTTTTGCCACGCCTTCATAATGTCGTCCCTCGAAATCGACTGCCAATTGGTAAGTCTGCCCAGGGATGCCTTTCAACGAAGAGCGGTAACAGCCCGCCTGCGCATCGTAGGCTATCGTCTCACTCACGCCACTACTACTCACCGTCACCACAGCACCAGGAAGACATCGTCCCCAGACACTATCGGTGACCGACCGGCTCTTGGTAATCATCACCTCCGTGCCCTCGTTAGTCACCTTACCTTCCACCACAACGATAGCAGGAATCTCGTTGTAATCGAAGTCTATCTCCTTCTTACAGGCGGTCAGGAGAACGCCCAAAAAGAAAGACAGCAAAAGAACAGCTATAGGAATCTTCTTCATAAACTTCAATATTTCAACGTAAACGACACAGAAGGGATGATACCGAAGAGCGAGGTTTGCTCAGCGATGGTACCGGTAGGACTCTTCTCACTATTCTTGAACCTGATAGTGAAGGGATTATAGCGACAATAGGCGTTATACACACCAAACGACCAGATACGGGTGAACCGTGGGAATTTCTTGGTATAGCTGGCACTGAAATCCAGTCGGTGATAGGCTGGTGCACGGTAGCCATTGCGCTCATTAAAGTAATAATAGGTAGTGCCATTGACGTTGTACTTCGCACTGGGAGCAGTGAGTGCCTGTCCTGTGTTATAGCGCCAGACGGAGGACAGTTCCCACGATGGCGACAACTGATAGATGCCCACCACAGCCAAATCATGACGACGGTCGTTGGAAGCCGTGTACCAACGGCCTCCGTTAATGCCTTCTATCTTATTCTCCGACCAGGCAAGGGTGTAACTGATCCATCCCGTGAGTCGTCCTTTATTCTTATGAACGCAGCACTCCAACCCATACGCACGTCCCTTGCCACCCAACAATAGCCGTTCTATCTCTATCTCTGAGTAGAACGATTTCCCGTCGCGATAGTCGTAGACATGACGGATATCCTTATAATAGCCCTCTACAGAACAGTCATAGCTACCATCAGCAGTCATCCCCATCCACCCTACTGCTATCTGATCAGCCACCTCGGGCTCGACGATATTACTGGTCATCGTATAACGGTCGAAAGGCATAGACATCGACATGCCGCTCACAGCATGGATATCCTGCGAAGTACGACTATAGCCAAATTTCAAACTATGCTGCGGCGAGGGCGACCACTTGACACTAAAGCGAGGCTCTACGCTGGTGTACGTTTTCACGAGACCTTCCGGATGGAGTGTCTCCAGGATGTTTCCGTCGTTATCCAAATGATAATAGGGAGCACCGCCCAAGACTGAGAAGAGGTGCAGGCGCACACCTGCCGACAACTGCCATTTCGGTGCCAGTTGCCAGTCATCGTTAAGCCATACGGCATTAGCCCACGCATTGCGCTTCTCACGCTGATGCAACAGGTTGATATCCCATTCGGCCGACTGCAATTGCAAGTAGGTGGACTCCAGTCCATAGTTCAAACGATGATTCTTGATGCTGAGCGACTGCTGATGATTCAGCGTAGCATGACGGATAAAGCCGCGCATCGTGTAATAGATATTGAGGATATCAATACCTACGTCGCTTGTGAAGTCACTATAAATAAGATGTGTGTTGGCATAATGGTGCCCATTAAACGTATGGAGCCAGTTTGCCGTAGCCGCAGTGTTGCCCCATTCCATACGCATCATATCCTCCAACCCCATATTATCTCGACCTCGGAAAAACGACAACGAGAGCACATCCTTCAGCGACAGTCGGAAGTTCAGACGGGTGTTGACGTCATAGAAATGCAGGGTGTTATTGCGATAGTCATCGGTAGCCTTGAGAAAGAGATCCAGATAGGACCGTCGGCCAGCCACAAGGAAAGAGGACTTCCCCTCTTTGATAGGCCCTTCGGCTACAACCTTAGCGGAGAGCAATCCGATGGTACCACCATAATGATATTCTGAGAGACTGCCCGAACGGGTGTTGATGTCAAATACGGAAGCGGTGCCTCCGCCCAGTTGGGCAGGCACCAGTCCTTTGTAAAGCGAAGCCCCCATCAGCGCATCATCATTAAAGGTGGAGAATAGTCCCATCAGATGCCCTGCATTATAAACCGTAGCCCCGTCAAGGAGTATCAGGTTCTGGGCAGCCTTGCCACCTCGCACCTGATAGCCGCCAGAGGCCTCACTCTCACTCTTCACGCCAGGCAGCAGCTGTATTCCTTTAATGATATCTTTCTCACCGAAGAGCGATGGCACCTTTGCCAATGTGGCTATCTCCACTTTCTCCACGCCAATCTGCAACTCATCGAGCCTTTTCTGCGGCGAACGCGAGGTAACGGTCACCTCCTGTAGCGTATCTTCACGGGCGATGTCGGGATGTTGCGCACAAGCAGGCAGTGGCAACATCAGCGCTACCAGAACCATCTGCTTAAGACACATCTTTTTCATCTGTGGATTTTTTATTACAGCCTGCAAAATTAGACAAAATATCTGACAACGCCATCGATATAACGAAAAAAAGTGCAGCTCCAGGACGGTGCCGCACATTCTTGGTGTTTTAGTCAGTATATTAATTCAAGGTGATACCGGTTGGTTGTTTTCTGTGCAGCAAAGATAGGATAAAATTTCTTTCCCTCCAAACTTTTCCTAACATTTTTTACTTGTTTACACCAAAATATTTTCTGTTTACGAACACAACGGCAATACCCCACTTCATTCGTGATAAATCTTTCAATTTCAATTGATTTATTACAAAAAAAATCGTATCTTTGCAACCAAGAAAATCATTACTAATTTAAAACGACACCACATGAATAAAAAGAACTACAAGAGATTCTTCATTTCTCTTCTGTCTTTTCTTGCTGTCATCACTGTGAATGCCAAACCCATCACGCTGGAGCAGGCACGACAGAAAGTCATCGCTTTCCAAATGACCCGAGGCGACATTCGCCCAATGAAGGCGGTGGCCTACAAGAACCGGCAGGTATCAAAAAGGGCTGCCAGCACAACAGCCTACGACCCCTACTACGTGTTTGAACGCGACAACGGTGAGGGCTTCGTCATCGTATCGGGCGACGACCAGACTATCGATGTGCTGGGCTATACCGACGAAGGCAAGTTCGACTATGACAACCTCCCTCCAGGCCTGCAAGACCTGTTAGACGACTATGCCCGTCAGATAGAGAAGATCCAGGCCGGTGCACCCGTATTGAAGGCTCCTGCCGTCCATCCCAAGATAGCTACGCTGATGACCTCAAAATGGAGTCAGGGCTCACCTTATAATAATGTGTGTCCGCTGGACGAAGGCAAGCGTTCGGTAACGGGTTGTGTGGCTACGGCGATGGCACAGATTCTGTACTACAACCGCGACAAATCAGTCACTGAGACACAGGCCGCTATCCCCGGTTACACCACATGGACAAAAAAAATCAACGTATCCGGCATCGCAGCCGGTGCTCCTATCGATTGGAACAACATGAAGGACACCTACGGCTCGGCTACCGACTTACAAAAGACCGCCGTTGCTAACCTTATGCTCTACTGCGGTGTGTCAGTAAAGATGGACTATACCAACAGTTCTTCTGGGGCACAATCATACGAGGTGGTCAATGCCATCCAAAATTATTTCGGTTATCGTGCCGACTCTTATCTCTGGGACTACACCAACGATACAGAGGCCGATGCCGTGATGTACGGCGAGATGGAAGCAGGCCGGGCTGTCTACGTGAGTGGTGCTAACGCCACCGTAGGTCACGCCTTCGTCTGCGACGGCTACGAAAGCGGACGCTACCATATCAACTGGGGATGGGGCGGTCAGAGCGACGGACTCTACTATTTGTCGAACCTCACGCCTGGCGACGGACAAGGTATCGGCGGTAGCGATGACGGCTACAACAGTTGGAGGGAATTCCTCATTAACATGGAGCCAAAGGATTACCAGAACCTGGAGATGAAGATCGTCGACAGCGAGGTGAAGCGCATCTGTCTGGAGAACTGGGATGCCAACGGCGACGGCAAGTTCACCTATGGAGAGGCTGCTGCTGTGACCGATATTGGTAAGGTATTCAAGGACAATGTAAAACTCACCAGTTTCTCTGAACTATATTATTTCACCTCGCTCACCACACTGTCCGACGATGCCTTTGCAGGCTGTACCCTACTGGCTACACTGCGCTTTCCAAAGAGTCTGAAAGACATTGGTGCACGCGCCCTGCAAGATTGTCAATCGCTGCGCCAACTCAACCTGCCCACCACTATCGCCGCCATTGGTGCCGATGCCTTTAGCGGTTGTTCGCTGCTGTCAGAGCTGGAGCTGCCTGCGGGTCTCACTGCCATCGAGCAGGGCACCTTCAAGGGCTGTACGCAGATATCCACCGTCAACCTGCCTATCACCATCCAGCGTATTGGCAGTGAGGCCTTTGCCGGCTGCACCCGCCTGAAAACCTTTACCGTAAACACCTTCCACCCTGAAAAGATTGTGATGGGCGAAAAAGTATTTGAAGGTGTCAACCTCAGCACTGCCACCCTCAATGTGATGCAAGGCACGAAGAACTATTTCACTAGCACTGATCAATGGAAAGACTTCGGCACTATCTCCGAGATGCGTGAGCGCTCTGGCGGTGAGTTCGCAGAACTGGAAGCCGGCAAGACCTATTACCTCTATCATCTCGGCACAGGCCGCTACCTTACCATGGGCGAGGCCTACGGCACTCAAGCCATCGTAGGCACCGAACCTATGCGTTTTAAGGTAAATCGCTATAGTTCTATGGCAGAAGGTCTGTACTACCTCACATCACCCGACACCGGCAAGGACGGACAGTATCTGTTCCGCACCACCACCGATGGCAATGTGGGTAAAGGTGTGAAAGCCTGCTTCGTCGACGGCGCCTCCCTCACTGCCGCCACCTGTTACTGGAATATCCAGTCGGTGGGCGACAAGATCTACACCATCCAGTTGCCTTCCAACAATTCCAGCTATCAGGAGGGTGAGTACCTTGGCGTACAACTCGATCACGCCAGCAGTGCCGCCTCGCCTACCTACGGTGCCTATTTCGACGTCAACTATGCAGAGCACATGCAGGCCTGTCAATGGCATTTCGTACTCTACGATGAAGCCAAAGAAGAGAAGAGCAAACAGGCAGAGATACTAGCCAACCTGATCAGCATGGCTCGTAAGGAACAAAAGAAATATGCTGAGGAGCAGGCCGTCTACGATAATCTGGAGAGCACTATCGAACAAATAAAGACAGCCCAGAGTTCCCTGCGCAAGAAGCTAAAACTCATCGACTTTGCCGACGATGTGGCTCGCGAGAGGATTATCCAGTTCTTCGATACTGATGCCGATGGAGAGTATAGCTATAAGGAAGCCTCCGAGCTGAGTGACTGGGGATGGCTGTTTGGATTCACATCCTTCACCGACCTGACATCCTTCGATGAGCTGCAGTACTTCACCAATATCCCTGACATCTCAGGCAATATGTTCCAAGGCTGCACCAACCTGACGTCCGTCATCCTGCCACCCAACGTAGAGAAAGTCTACTATCAGGCATTCCAAAATTGCAAGAAAATCACCTCTATCAATTTGCCCGATCGTGTGAACACCATTGGTGAGAAATGCTTCTACAACTGTACGTCGCTACGTGAGGTAACCATAGAGAATCCAGATCCCTCCAGCATCAGCATCGCTACCAATGCCTTTAGCGGCGTTTCCCTCTCTCAATGCACTCTCTACGTGCCCTTTGGTTCCAAGGCTGCCTATGCCGAAGCTGCTGTCTGGAAGAACTTTGGCAACATCGTTGAGATACGCGGCAGCAGGGTGACACCGAAATTCTCTCCGTTTGAAAGTGGGATGGTGGCCTATCTCTATAACCTTGGCTCACATAAGATGGTGACCTTGGGCGAGGCCTATGGCACACAGTCTGTCGTTGCCAATACAGGACGTCTCTATACGCTTTTAACAACGACACAGGGCGGAAAGGAGTACGTCTTCTTCAAAGACAAGAAAACCGACAAATGTATCTTCCGCACCAACACTGACTCGAAAGTGGGAGAAGGAACCAAGGTTTGCTTCGGTGACCACATTGCCTCAGCTAACTCCTATTGGAGGCTCGACTCCGTTGGCGACTGCATCTATACGCTGCAGACACCCACTTCTGACGAGAACTACGTGGAAGGTGAGTATCTAGGCACCGCAGATGGTCGTAGTACAGGGGCCGCCGACATTTCCTACGGACTCTTCTGGGACATCAAGGGGGTGCAGAGCAGATCACAGTGGGCCTTCATCACCGAAGAAGACCTTCAGGCTGCCAAGACCTTTGATAACCTTGTAGCACAACTCAAGATGGCACTCGCGCAGGCCAAGCAGCAAGCTATCGATGCTACCGCCGAACAGGCTGTCTACGACAACACCCAGAGCAGCTATAATGAGCTGCGTGCCGCCCTCAGCTCCGTACGTGCTAAGATGGGCCTCATCACCTTCAGCGATGCAGTGGCAGAGACCATCTGTCTGGCCAACTGGGATGAGGATGGCGACGAGAACCTCTCGTTCGAGGAGGCTGCTAAGGTCACCCAGATTGGTGAGCTCTTCCGTGGTGCTGCCAACATGAAGTATTTCGAGGAGCTCAAGTATTTTACTGCTCTCACCGAGATACCCGAGAACGCCTTCCGCGCATCCGACAAGTTACAGACCATCTATCTGCCTAAGAACGTGAAAGCCATCGGCAAATATGCCTTCACCGGATGCACCATGCTGCGCAATCTGGTCATCTCTACCGAGAGCGACAAGCTGCCCTTCAACGCCCTGGGTCTCACCAATCAGGTCACCGTGTTCCTGCCCCAGGCTGTGCTCGAACAGTACAACAGCGACGAGGAGTGGCTGGGCAACGTGAAGCGACTCACAGAATATACCGGCAAGCCCGTTGTCACCGCTGAAGCCACCCGTATCTACGGCCGCAACGTTGCCAACATCAGCTATGTGGTGCTAGGCGCTCCCGTTGAGGGCGAGCCTGAGACCGCCTGCGACCTTATCAAAGTAGCTACCACCCCCGTTGGCACCTACCCCATTGAGGTAAAGCTGGGTACCATCGTTACCTACGGCGTTGAACTGCGCGAGGGCATCTTCACCGTCACCCCTGCCGAGCTCACCGTCACCGCCACCTCCTGCACCCGCGGTCAGGGCTATCCCAACCCCGTGTTTGAGGTTACCTACAAAGGCTTCCGTAATAAGGAGACAGCCGATGTGCTCACCAAGCTGCCCGTAGCCACCTGCGAGGCCACCATCGACAGTCCTATCGGCGAGTACGACATCATCGTATCCGGCGGCGAGGCCCAGAACTACACATTCAAGTACGTCAGTGGTAAGCTCAGCGTTGTAGATCCCACAACAGGGATAGAAGAGGGCTCTCACATCTCACCTCTCACATCTCACCTCTACGACATGCAAGGTCGTAAAGTGCAGACGCCACAGCGCGGCATCTATATCAAAAACAAGAAAAAAGTGATAATCAGGAAGTGACAGCTTCCAACATAATCTCTACCAGTCGGGGCTTGGCATAATCGTCGAGCTCCGATTCTTTTATCCAGAAATAACCCTCGGGCAACTGCGGCCGCTCCTTGGGCTCCCACAAATAGAAGTCGGCCCACAAGATGCGGTGGGTCAGCACATGCTTCACGTTTTGGCGCAGGCAAACTGCGCCAAACGGACGTTCTTCCATCGCCACCGGCTCATACAAGCCCTGCCATATATCCCCTTTGCCGCGACGACGGATAGCCGTCTCGCCCTGATAGCGCACATAGACATACACAAGCCGACGCTCCTTCACCTTCAGCGTCTTCAGCTTCACCGGTAGCTCACTTACCCTACCCTCACGGAAAGCCACGCAGCTCTCCATCAGCGGGCACGATGCACATTTCGGACATATTGGCGTACATTGCATCGCCCCGAAGTCCATGATGGCCTGGTTATAAAGACCCACCCCCACCCTGTCATGGAGGGGAGTAGATAGTTGAGATTTCTCCTGAGATATTGGCAAAAGACTCTGCGCCAGAAGGGCGAACTCCTTCTTGCCTTCCGTTGAATTAATGGGCGTGCTGATGCCGAAGTGGCGACTTAGCACGCGGTATACATTACCATCTACCACTGCTGCAGGCAGTCCGAAAGCAAAGCTACCTATCGCCGCCGCCGTATAGTCGCCCACCCCCTTCAGACTCCTGATGCCTTCCAGCGTGTTGGGGAATCCCCCCATCTCCACTATCTGTCGCGCAGCGAAATGCAGGTTCCTTGCCCTCGAGTAATAGCCCAGTCCCTGCCATTCGCGCAGCACCTCATCCTCCGATGCCTCTGCCAACGACTCCACTGTAGGCCATCGCCCGATGAACCGTTCCCAGTAGGCCCACCCCTGCTTCACCTGCGTCTGCTGCAGTATGATCTCCGACAGCCAGATAGCATACGCATCCTTTGTCTGTCGCCAAGGCAGGTCTCGTCCGTTCTCCCGAAACCATTCCAGTAATATGCGGGTAAATTCGTTCATCATTCGTCTTTGGTCGGCAAAGGTACGAAAATTTCGATTAAGTGAGAACAAAAGGAATATATTTCTTTTGTCGAACGTGAGAAATTTATTCAATAAGCGAGCACAAAACAAAAGTACCTTCGGCAAAGCCAAGGTACAAAATTCGGGCGAACCACAAAGGATTCGCCCGTTCTTTTCACTTTTCACTCCCTCGCCACCGTTTTCAAAGCATCATGACCTCTGCCATCTTCCATTTTCCCTCTTACATCATTACGAGACAGGTGTCAGTCCCCCGATTGTCCTCAAAAATCTGACAAATATGTCGTATATTTAACTTCCTTTAAAACTTGAAGACAACGCCGGCCATACAGGCGGAACGCTGGTGATAAAAGATATCATGCCATTGCAACTGGAGATCCCAATGATTACAGAACTGCTTGTTAATCTGAATGGAAGCATAACAGGCTGTATCGTCTGCGGCGATACGACGAGGAGCATCCTTGGAATACCAGATGAGTTTTGTTGCAACCTCCCAATTCCGTGGAAGATGAAAGACGGGAGAGAGGCGGACATCGGCAAAGGTGACAGGGCTGCTACCATTCATGTCCAGATGACAGATGTTGAAGCCACCAGAAAGCGACAGCACACCCAGTTTCTGATACAGGCCTCCATCTATCGTCCAATAGTGATCATCTGTGTTGGTACGATAGATATTACCACCCAAGGTCGCAGTAAGACGAGGCCTATGATAGCCATAAGCCAGTTTCAACTGGTCGGTCTTCGTTTCTTCCAACAGGGGATTGCCACTTTTGAGGGCACCCGTCAGATCAGGCCACTGCTCAGGGAAAAGGCTCATGGCAGAGGGGTTACGGAACTTACGGTAGTAGGCTAGCTGAACCTGATGATGACGATGGGGAGTAAGGACCGCACTCAGATGGAAGTTGTTGCGTGTATCATTTTTTGACCAGTTGTCTGCATAGCCTTTTTGCTGATAGTGATAGAACATGATGCGGTCGCCCACTGTGAGTCGCAACGGTCCTGTCAGATAGTTGAACTGGAGATACAGGTCGTTGTTCATGACCTGATAGGTACTCTCTTCACTGAAGGAAGTGCCATTGACGGGCTGCTGGTCGATGCCATAACGCGTCACATCGAGGTCACCCTCATAGCCTAACATCATCGTGAGATTGTCGACAAACAGCGGGGTATTGAGCTCAAGCAGCCAAATGGGGGTGTTGACGTGCGACTGCTGACGACGATACATCTGACTATTCGTGTCGAGGATATCGACGGGAGCATTCTTATGAGCCCACGACAATAGCGTCAGCAGTTCCGTTCCTTTTTCATTAAAGGTGTGGAAATAACGGAAACGAGCCATAAAGCTTTCCGTACGCCCATGCTTTGAATAGCCTTTCTCACCATTGTCGCTGAGGGATGATGACTGTGTGACATACGACAGCAGGCGGTCGCGACTGGAGAAGCGATTTGTCATCTGGAAATGCAGGTGCTCGGCATTGTTCACTTGTCCGGAGACATCAGTATGCGTATAGGTCATGGACGACCAGATATCCGTCTTCTCACTACCATATCGCAGGTTGGCTGATGGTGCCAGGAGCTGATCAGTAGACCCCTGCAAGGAGACGAAGCCGTGGGCGCCCTCCTCAGCCTTCAGCAGATTGACATCGATGACCCTGCCATCGCCAGTACGCCCTTTGGCCACACCAGCATTATCGCAAACCTGTATCTTGCTGATGAGACGGGCTTTTATCTGTGTCAGCAGCAGACGGGTATTACCACTCATGGCGACATTATCCAGTCGCAGCTGATAGGCATCAAAATGGTCATCGCCACCCAATAGGTCGTCAAATCCTGCCGACATCAGGTCTGGATACATCTCAAGGATATCCAGCAGCGTCTCTTCACCACTCAGTTCCAACCGCTGAGGATAGATGATGGTACGGTCGCCCCGTATCTCTATCGCAGGAGCTTCACTGTCAGCCCATACAGGTGCTGAGACGAAGAATAAGAGTTGTACCAGTATGATTTTTAATGGCCTCATCTACTATAATCGTTCTTTTTCTCTGCAAAAATACAAATAAAATGTCATTTTACACCGAAATATACCAAAAAATCCGTATTTTTGTAGCCCCAAACATAAAAATGATGAAAAAACTATCACTTACAACCCAGATTGCCATTGCTCTTGTGCTGGCAATAATCGCAGGCGTCTTGTTACAAGGCTTTCCAGAATTTGTCAATGAGTATATCAAGCCCTTTGGCACCATCTTCCTTAACCTTCTTAAGTTCATCGTAGTACCCCTGGTGCTGTTCTCCATCATGGCAGGCATCCTGTCGATGAACGATGTATCGAAAGTTGGAAGACTGGGACTGAGAGCCTTGATCTATTTCACGTTTACAACGCTTATTGCAGTGACATTGGGACTGTTTGTCACGACAATGGTAAGAGGCTTCCTGCCACTCATCCATATAGATTTTGATAGCACAGCAGAAACGATGGAGGTGGTAGACGTCACGCTGATGGACCAGATAGTCAACATGTTTCCCCGTAACATCGTAGAGCCACTCAGCACCATGACGATGATTCAGGTCATTGTCATTGCCCTGCTCTTTGGTGTAGCAATGGTTCATGTAGGTGAGAAAGGCGAGGCTATCAGAAAGGTCACGCTAAGCTTCAATGAGGTGGTAGCAAAAATCCTGAGTTATATCATGGCATTGGCCCCCATCGGTGTCTTTTGTATGCTGACGCCGGTAGTGGTCACCAATGGTCCCAGTGTGTTGGGCTCTTACACGGTTCTAGTGTCCTTGGACTATTTCTGCTTCCTTCTTCACGCTGCCTTTGTCTATTCGCCATTGGTATATTTCCTTGGAGGCCTCTCACCGATGAAGTTCTTTAAGGGGATGCAATCGGCTATGCTCTTCGCCTTCTCCAGCGACTCATCCGTAGCCACCCTACCCTACACCATGAAGTGTACTGAGAAGTTAGGAGTTCGTAAAGACATCGGTAACTTCGTCCTGTCGTTAGGAGCAACAATCAACATGGACGGTGTAGCCATCTACCTCTGTGTAACATCGGTATTTATGGCTGCCTGTTGTGGCATCGACCTTACCATGAACCAATATTTTGCCATTGCATTCTCAGCAACGATAGCATCCATCGGAACACCAGGCATTCCCGGAGGCTCACTGGCACTGATGGCAATGGTCTTCGCTTCTGCCGGTATTCCCGTGGAGTGTGTAGCCATCGCTGCAGGCATTGATCGTATCGTCGACATGGGCCGCACGGTGATGTCCATCACGGGCGATGCCTCCTGTGCCATTGTGATGCAGAAGATGACAGGAAAAGAGCTACCTGCAGAACAGAACTGACTTCACGATTCCGAACACCTACGAGGCACATAAAACGGGCGAATCATAAGGATTCGCCCGTTCTTTTCACTCATCACTTCTCACTCGTCATCCTCCATCTTCCCTCTTCCATCATTACGAGACAGGTACCAGTCTTTTACCTTTGCCCCCATGGAATAAGAGTGGGGTAAGT
>CAZIKA010000068.1:0-14002 GCA_964539705.1 uncultured Prevotella sp.
TAATGAATAATTACGCTTCAATATTTTTATATATCACAAATAATTCGTACCTTTGAAGTATCTAAACAACTAACTAAGTTAGTCGTTGCAAGGGCATGGAGATGCCAATGGAGACTGGAAATGTTGAAGAGAAATGTCATTTTTGCTACCGCGTTCCAACAAGTAGAAAATTCTCTTCTAAGTACTTGATATACAGGTGTTTGAAACAAAGTCAAACGTATAGTAACCACCACCAATGCACTGGTCGCCAGGCTTCAGCAGATGCTTGTGCTGGTCAACCATACCCAGACGGAATACACCGTCCATCGTGATGATAAATTTCGGGAGCTTCATTCGTTGATATAGTTCTTGGTGGACATATCATAATACAGAGCCTCGAGCTCTGCTAAAGTTAAACCCTCTAGCGAGTGCTCTATCTTTCGTATTAACTCCTCACGGCGATAGTCGTCTGATTGTCCGAATCGTCCTGTGTAAGCCATATCATTGAAGTCTTGACATAAACTTTTCTTTGTCCACAATGAATCTCAGGTGTGTACCTTCTCCAAGAAGTGCGTCTCCTGAATAGGCTGACACCTTGAACTCAATCTTCTTGCCGTCCACCTTTGTTACCTCGGCTTCTGCTCTAACAATATCACCTATTTTTGATGGCTTTAGGTGAGAAGACTCAATATGACCGCCAACAGTAGTACACCCCTCTGGCAGTTCATTCTTGACAGCCAGCATAGCTGCGTTCTCCATCAGTGCCATCATCATCGGAGTAGCCAGTACTGGCATATCACCAGAACCAACCTTTATAGCTGTAACGGCCTCCGTAACCGTTAGTTCACTCGTGTGTTTCAGTCCTATTTCTATCATTTCTTACTAAACTATTGTCAATTTAATCGATGACAGATATCCGCATTTCGATATCATCAATAGGACGGTCACCACGTGCCGTAGCTGTGCCTTGAATCATCTCCACAACGTCAAGTCCCTCTTCAACTTCACCAAACACGGTATACTGGCCATCGAGGTGCGGCGTACCACCAATGGTGGAGTAGATCTTCAGTTGCTCATCTGTCAGGCCATTACCCGTTACTTGTGCTTCCGCTTCGGCAGCCAGTTTGTCCTGCAACTCCTGAAGACCGGCACGATTGCGTTCGCGTCGCATCTGCATAATCTCATCGCGATGCTGAGCGGCCAGCTGATTGAAGGCCGACTGAATCTTCTGCATCTTCAGCTGCTTGGAGAACTGACGGAGCTGCCCCTCGTTATATACCTGTCCCCAGACAATATAGAACTGTGAGCCGCTGCTTCTGCGCTCTGGATTCACCTCGTCACCCTGACGTGCTGCAGCCAAGGCGCCACGCTTATGAAAAAGACCGTCCTTAATCTCGGCTTCCAGCGTATAGTCTGGACCACCCATACCCAGCATTTTTCCTGACGGTGCACCCTTTGAGTCAGGATCACCACCCTGAATCATGAAGTCCTTAATCACGCGATGGAACAGTGTACCATCATAATACCCCTCCTTTACCAGTTTCACGAAATTGTCACGGTGGATGGGTGTCTCGTCATACAGGCGAACCACGATGTCGCCCAACATGGTTTGTATCTTTACTTGCATATCTTTGTAATTTTGAGTGCAAAGGTACGAAAAAATCGCGAAATAATGCGAATATTCCCTGATTATCACTATCTTTGCAATAAAAATGCGAAACAGCTCAACCGCAGCACTTCACAGACATGATACATCTGATCATATATATCCTCATTGGCATTAATGCTCTGACCTTCCTTGTCTATGGCATTGACAAGTGGCAGGCCAAGCGGGGGCACTGGCGCATTTCTGAGGCCACCTTGCTTATGCTTGCTGTCATCGGTGGAAGCATCGGTGCTTGGCTAGGTATGCAAATCTGGCACCACAAGACATTGCATAAGAAGTTCAAGTATGGTCTCCCGCTAATCCTGTTAGCTCAGATTTCCCTTGTATTCTTTATTGTAACTAAGTGCGAATGATAGTTTCATGATGATACTGTTTTTTAATTGTTTTCTAAGCAGGAAAACGTCGTTTTCTGGCTTGGAAAATATTGTTTTCTGCGTCGGAAAACACCGTTTTCCGCCCTAGAAAACGCACTTCCTTGGTATATAGTTATATTTATTCTATAGTAATTTCATAAACTATTCTAAAAACTGGGTAAAAAGATAACCATTATTCTTTATTTTTCACTATCTTTGCCAACAAATTGCGAATTGAGAGATATGGAGAATTTTGAAGAGATATTGAGAAAAGACTTGCACCAGTTTCTGCTTTCGATAAAGGAGGCTGATGAGCGACTTCCGGAATGTCCAGATGTGGAAGAGAAATGGGAAGAGATAGCCAAAGCATACATCCCCGATGGCCTCAGGGAGTTCCAAGACTATCCTTCGGCATCCCTCGGCTGGATGATGTATATCGGCATGGCTGTTGCTAAGATGTGGGACACGGAATGGGAGATATATTCGAAGATTGAAGACCTCTATGCCTATATGCGCGACAAGCGAGGCTACGATGCAATGGATGAGTATATCCGTGAGGAAGTGCTTTTACTGCAGGGTATAGACTACACCGTTCTGGAGAAGGTGACAGGGGAATGTGCCTCGCGTGTCTATAATGCCTTGATGCACCAGCATCTGGAACACGGCACGAAGGAGGCATTCAATGGTTATGTGGCCTGTTTACACCAGCTCTATCTGATGGGTGCAGCCATGCAGCTGAAACGGATGGGCTATCACATGACGAAGATGAAATAAAACTTTAAAGAATATCGGATGAACAAAGTGCGAATTACTGCTATCCGCCAGACCGTTTATAATGACTTGATGGCAAAGTATGAAAATCCCATTGAACATACTTGTGATGTCAGGGAGGGGCAGCAATGGATATCTGAGAAGGGACAATGTCCAGAAGGGATGTGTCCTGCTGCATGGAACGCCATGCAGGAGTTTGTGAAGTCGCTGGCCAAGGGTGAAGGAAACTTTTACGATGGATGGATGAAGAACCCGATGAGTGCGATGATCAGTTGTAACGATGGATTCCGTCCTTTCAGTTTTTATATTGAGGTAGTCAATGAATAGCATAAAAGTTATTGTATCAGAAGATATAAAACAGGTGTGTCCAGAGTTTGTGGGGGCATGTGTAGAAGCGCAGGTGGTGAACACGCCTTATAGTGAAGAACTGTGGAAGGAGATAGAGTCGTGGGGTGAGCGTTTCCGTAAGGAGCTGACTACTGAGTCGCTGAAGGAGTTGACCAGCATAGCAGCCACGCGACGGGTGTATAAGGCTTGCGGAAAAGATCCGTCAAGGTATCGTCCGGCATCGGAGGCACTGATACGTCGCGTGCTGCAAGGGAAGGAACTGTATCAGCGCGATACGCTGGTAGACTTGGTGAACCTGGCGTCCATCGTTTTTGGCTATAGCATCGGTGGATTCGATGCCGATAGGTTCGTGGGTGATACGCTGACGCTGGGCGTGGGACGTGAGGGGGAACCCTATGAAGGCATAGGCCGAGGGATGATAAATATTCACGGACTACCCGTTTACCGAGATAGTGAGGGTGGGGTAGGTACGCCTACGAGCGACAATGAACGCACGAAGATGACCATAGACACACGCCACCTGGTGGTGCTGATCAATGGCTATGACGGCAATGAGCAGCGGGTGAGGGAGAATGCGGAGCTCATACAGCAACTGTTGCAAAAATACTGTCAGAGCGACGGTGGCACCTATTTTATCTATCGCTGAAGGAAAAAAGAAAAAGAGAGTCGGAGAGACTCTCTTTTCTGCTTCTGTAGGAACAATGGGACTCGAACCCATGACCTCTTCAATGTGACTGAAGCGCTCTAAACCAACTGAGCTATGCTCCTATACTCGTGAACCCGAAGGGATTCAAACCCTTGACCTTCAGAACCGGAATCTGACGCTCTATTCAGCTAAGCTACGGGTCCCTTGGTTCGTAAGCGGATGCAAAAGTACATATTTTTTTCGAACGGTGCAAATTTTTTCTGATATATTTGCGGCGAATGCTGGAATTATTCGTACCTTTGCACCTCGAAAAGTGTGTACCGCAAGATTATGACGAAAGGAAAATGGTGGATTGGCTTGACGACCGCCTTGGTGCTGACAGCCTGTGGAAACGGAAAGCCCTCGGAGACGACGGACGACGAGCTGGCCGAGGACTCTATATTGACCGCAGAAGAGCTGACAGAAGAGGAACTGCAGGATGAGCTGATTTCGGAAGAGCCAATGCCGATGGCGGCTGAGGAGTTGTTTGATGATTTCCTTTTCAATTTCGCATCCAATAAGCGGTTGCAGATGGAACGCATAAAATTCCCGCTGGTGGTAACTTCCGATGCTAAGGCCGACACGCTGCAACGAGAGGAATGGCAGATGGAGCATTTCTTTATGCATCATGAGGAATATACCCTGATTTTTGACAACGAGGAGCAGATGATGCAGGTCAAAGATACGTCGGTGAATCATGCCGTCGTCGAGAAGATTTTTCTGGATCAAGGCTTTGTGAGTCAGTACAAGTTTGACAGACAGAACGGACGCTGGATGCTGAAGGGTATGCAGAAACAGACGATGTCGCAAAATCCCAATGCCTCGTTCCTTGCCTTCTATCGCCGTTTTGCCACTGACTCGGTGTTCCGTCAGCAGAGCTTGAACGAGGAAATACGGTTTAGCGGACCTGACCCAGACAACGACCTGGAGCAGATGGAGGGGGTGATAACGCCCGATTTCTGGGATGCCTTTGCACCCGAGTTACCTCATGGGGTCATATATAATATTGTATATGGGGAACATCGCGGTCACTCGCACGTGAAGATTTTCGCCCTTCGAGGTATTGCTAACGGTTTGGAGGTGGAGATGACCTTCCGAGAGGAACACGGGAAATGGAAACTGACAAAACTGTCGGAATAACAATGAAGGATTTACGGAACTATAGCCTGTTGGCTCACAATACCTTTGGCATAGAGGCTGTATGCAGTCGCTATCTGGAGTATGCCTCTACGGAAGAGGCCTGCAAGATTGCCGAGATGCTTCGTGGAAGTAAGGAACCACTGCTGATAATAGGAGGCGGAAGCAATCTGTTGCTAACGCACGACTTTGAAGGCATCGTGGTGCGCTCGGATGTCAAAGGATATAAAGTGCTGAAGCAAGATGTTGATGAAGTACTATTGCGCGTAGGTAGCGGTGAGACTTGGGACGATGTGGTGGACTACTGTGTGAATCATGGATGGCAGGGGGCAGAGAACCTGTCGCTGATACCTGGCGACGTAGGCGCATCGGCAGTGCAGAATATCGGAGCCTATGGTGCAGAGGTGGGTAATCTGATAAAAGAGATAGAAACTGTAGAACTGGCTACTGGTATGCCCTGCGTGATTTCTGCTGAGGCCTGTGAATACGGCTATCGTCAGAGTAAGTTTAAGAAGGAGTGGAAGAACAAGTACCTGATTACCCACGTGACCTACAGGCTGAACTGCGATGTAAAGCAGATGAACGTGTCGTATGGGAATATACGAAGTGAACTGGATCGCAGGGGCATTGCTGAGCCTACACTGAGACAGCTTCGAGAAGTGATTATAGGCATCCGGCAAGAAAAACTGCCCGATCCGAAGGTGCAGGGTAATGCAGGAAGCTTCTTTATGAATCCTGTGGTAGAACGTAGTCAGTATGAGGCTTTACAGGCGAAGTATCCTGAGATGCCACACTATTACGTGGATTCTGAGCACGAGAAGATACCAGCAGGGTGGCTGATAGACCAGTGTGGTTGGAAAGGACGTTCATTGGGACGCGCTGGCGTACATGATCGTCAGGCGCTGGTGTTGGTAAATCGCGGTGGGGCTACGGGAGAAGAAATCGTAAAACTGAGTGACACCATTCGTCAGGATGTGCTGGAGCGTTTCGGTATTCGTATTTATCCAGAAGTGAATATCGTATGAAGATAACTTTTCTTGGAACGGGAACATCGTGCGGCGTGCCGGTAATAGGTTGTGACTGCGAGGTATGCAGGAGCACAGATCTGAAGGATAAACGCCTGCGCTGCTCGATATTGGTAGAGACGAAGAGTACGCGTCTGGTGGTGGATGTAGGGCCAGACTTCCGTCTGCAGATACTGTCTCATCCGTTTAGGAAAATAGACGGCATACTGGTAACTCATTCTCATTATGACCATATAGGCGGTATGGACGATATCAGGCCTTACTGTCAGTTCGGAGAAATCAATGTCTATGCCGACAAGATTGCCAAACAGGGGATGCTGAGTATGCTGCCTTATTGTTTTGCGGCAAACAGGTATCCTGGTGTACCTCAGATAGGGCTTCATGAGATAGAGGCTGGCAAAGCATTCAAGATAGGCGATATTGACATACTACCCGTACGCGTGATGCATGGCAAACTGCCCATTCTGGGCTACCGTTTCGGACGCTTTGCCTATATCACGGATATGAAGACGATGGACGACGATCAGGCAGAGCTGTTGGAAGGGGTAGAAGTGCTCTGTGTTAATGCATTGCGTTTTGAAAAGCCCCATCACTCGCATCAGTTGGTCGATGATGCTTTGGCCTTTGCAAAGAGGGTAGGTGCAAAACGTACGCTGATAACTCACGTCTGTCATGACGTAGGGTTGCATGAAGATGTCAATAAAAAACTGCCCGCAGGTGCTGAATTAGCATTCGACGGACAGGTTGTTTTGATAGATTAAGAAGTAAACTATCTACGGAAGATGTTCAGGATGCTGCCGTAGTTGCGCTTCAGTTTGCGAAGTGTCATCACGCCATCATAGGCCAACATACCATATTTGATATACTTGGTAATTTGTTCGCCTCGTGACAGGTTCTCGTCGTCGGAAGCCAACTGTCCCCAGAGACGTTTAATCTCCTCATTCTCTAACTCAATGACTTCGTCCAGCTGCTCTTTGCGCATCTGGATTTCCTCCAAAGAATGATAAGGTCTGACTCTTTTCTTTCTTGCCATACTACAGAATTAGTTAAGGAGCATACGGGACAGACGCTTAACCAGTGGGCGTTCTATCCACGACTTGCGTGATCCGTAGACCAAAATGAGCAATACGAAGTAGAAGCCCGCTACAGCTAGAAGCGACCATGTGAGACCAATGAAACTGGATAACCAAACAGCTACTGCTGCCGAGACAAACAGAAGAATAATAATTGAGATGAAGGTTAACGTCAGTGCCAAGGCGGCAGCACTAAATAGGCGTACAACCTTTTCTACAATGTCGAGTTTCGCATATTCCTTGCGCAACTCCACATTGTGCTTTACCATCTCAATAAGCTGAGTGATAGTCTCTACGTTCCTGTCGCTAGAAAACATGGCTATAACAATTCCTGAAATTAGTCAGCAGCTTCCTCAAGATCCTCAATCAAGTCGCCAACTTCCTTGCGATTTAGCTTGATGTTATGCTTCTTCAGAAAATCATCAACAGTATTGGAAATCTTCTTACGTGTGTTGCTGCCTTTGTCGGGAGCAATCAAAATACCAATGGCTGCACCTGCCAGGGCTCCACCCAGAAATGCGCCTACGTATCCTAAACCTTTCATAGCTTGTGTTTATTTGAATGTTACTTGAATTTTGTGAGCAAATTTACACAAAAAATGGATAACGCAAGTTTTTTTGGTGCGTTTTTTTGTTAAATAGGGTATAAAAACCTCATTTAATCCTCATTTAACAAAGTTTATGTACCAATTATATCTGTTTTTCATTGATATTTTGTAATTTCGCACAGTAATTTTGAAAACTAAATTTATAAATAAGCAAATTATGAAAAAGTACATCGTTTTGTGCGCAGGTATCTGTTTGGCAATGTCTCTGACAAGTTGTAAATCAAGTGAAAGTGCCTATAAGAAAGCTTATGAGAAGGCTCAGGCACAGTCGCAGAATCAGCAGCCCGTCGAAACTCCTGTAGTACAGGCAGAGACTCCCGTGGTGACTCCAGTAGTGACGAAGCCCGCCACAGAGACAAAGGTTGTTGACAATCTGGATAACGTAACCGTACGCCAGGAGAAAGTTACTGTGGTGAATGGTGGCGGTCTGAAGAACTTCAGCGTGGTAGTAGGATCTTTCTCAGTTATCGCTAACGCAGAGGGTCTGCAGCAGCGTCTGAAGAACGCCGGCTATCCTGCACAGGTAGCAAAGAACGACGAGCGCAATATGTATCGTGTCATCGCAACAACCTTTGACAGTAAGGCAGAGGCTGTACAGAGTCGTGATGAGTTGCGTGCTACTTATCCCGATGCCTGGTTGCTTTACTTTACCCGTTAAGCAAAAGGATATTGGGACGCATACTTTCTATCGACTACGGTCGAAAACGAACAGGACTGGCAGTCACCGATCCTCTGCAGATTATTGCAGGCGGATTGGCGACTGTCGCTACTTCTGAGCTATTTGATTGGCTTCAAGCTTATGTGGTGAAGGAGAGCGTGGAGCGTATCGTTATAGGTGAACCCCGTCAGACGAACGGAGAGCCTAGCGAGAATCTGGCACGTGTTCAGCAGTTCGTGAACCGGTGGCGTAAGGCTGTTCCATCAGTTCCTATAGAGTATTATGACGAGCGTTTTACTTCGGTGTTGGCTCATCAGGCTATGATTGATGGTGGCTTGCACAAGAAAGCACGTCAGAATAAGGGACTGGTTGATGAGATCAGTGCCACTATTATTTTAGAAGACTATATGCGTTCGCGCAAGTTCTAAACAGATATAATTATGATTTTACCAATTTATATTTACGGTCAGCCCGTATTGCGTAAGGTAGCCCAAGATATTACACCCGACTATCCTGAGCTGAAACAGCTGATTAGTGATATGTGGGAGACTCTGTTTCAATCAGAGGGCATCGGTTTGGCAGCACCTCAGATAGGTCGTGACATCCGCCTTGTTGTGATTGATTTGGACCCGCTATCAGAAGATTATCCAGAATATAAGGAGTTTAGGAAGGTATATATCAATGCCCATATCGTGGAGTATGATGAGTCGGAAACTGTCTCTTCAGAAGAGGGGTGCTTGTCGCTGCCTGCCATCCACGAGAAGGTGGTCCGTCCTACGCGTATTCGTGTACAGTGGATGGATGAGGAGTTTCAGCAGCACGATGAGTGGATAGAGGGCTATCTGGCTCGTGTGATGCAGCATGAATTTGATCATCTGGATGGCAAGATGTTTATCGACCGCATCTCAGCTCTTCGCAAACAGCTGATCAAGAGCAAGTTGAAAGCTCTGACGCTAGGCCGTTATCGTTGTGGCTATAAAACGAAGCCAGTGAGAAGGTAAAAAGATACCCACCCCCCAACACCTCCCTGTATGGAGTGAAGTGTATAGACTTGGCAATGAATAAAGATGAGAATCAAGGAATCGTTATACCATTCTTTTACAAAACTATATACTCCCCTCCATACAGGGAGGGGGTGGGGGTGGCTCTTTCTCTTTTTTATACCTCTTGCCTCTTCTGCCCAGTTCAATACAGACAGATTGCTGACTATTGGACGTTCGGCATTGTATTATGAGGACTATGTGCTCTCAATCCAATATTTCAATCAGGCTATAACGGCCAAACCCTATCTTTATGAGCCTTGGTTCTACAGGGCTATAGCAAAATATTATCTTGATGACTTTGCAGGCTCTGAGCGCGACTGCTCAGAGGCAATCCAGCGCAATCCGTATGTAACGAACCTGTATGAACTGCGAGGACTCACCCGCATCAATCAGGAGAAATTTTCGGAGGCTGCCGATGACTACACGCGTGCATTGAAGTATGCACCAGAGAATCAGGGACTATGGCATAACCGTGTGCTTTGTCGTATTCAAAGCAAGGAATATGACAAGGCATTGTTGGAATTGGATACGATTCAGCGTCGTTGGAGTCAGTATGCTAAAGCCTATGCCCTGCGTGCTGATGTGTATATGCAGATGAAAGATACGACGCAGGCTTTCGAGGCGTTGAACAAGAGCATTGAGATAGATCCATATGACGGACAGACTTGGGCTGCACGCAGTATTATCTATTTGTCGAGAGAGGAGTGGGATAGTGCTGTGGTGCAACTGGATAGAGCCATCCACCTGATGCCGCGTAATGCTAATTATCATATCAACAGAGCACTGGCTCGTGTTCATACGAACAATTTGCGTGGGGCGATGTCCGACTATGATATGGCACTCGATCTGGAACCCAATAACTTTTTGGGACATTACAACCGAGGACTGTTGAGAGCCCAGGTGGGCGATGACAACAGGGCTATTACAGACTTCGACTTCGTACTGCGTCTGGAGCCTGATAATATGCTGGCATTGTTTAACAGGGCCGTGCTGCTGGAAAATACTGGCGATTTAAAAGCTGCTATCCGTGATTACTCAAAGGTGATTGATGAGTTCCCAAACTTCTGGTTGGGATTGGAGTCGCGTGCGGCTTGCTACAGAAAGTTGGGTATGACCAAGCAGGCTGAGGCTGACGAACTGACGGTGTATAAAGCCCGCTTGTTTAAGCATCTGTATGGCACACAGCCTAGGATGGATCCCAGTAAGATACGTAAGCGCAGTGATGCCGATGTGGAGAAATATAATCAACTCGTGATGGAGGATGAACGGGAGCCAGAGCGGGAGTATGATAACGACTATCGCGGACATGTGCAGAATCATCGCGTGGATATGGAGTTGCAGCCTATGCTGCTGCTATCGTTTGAACCAAAGAAGAGTGAAGTGAATGGCTATACGCCCTATGATGCGCATATTGATAAGATGAACAGGCAGTTGAAGGGCCGTCAGATTTATATCACTACACAGAATAGCGGAATGGATGACCATCGTACTGAGTCGTATTTCTCTCTGATCGACTCGTTGTCGCAGGCTATTGATGGGGCAAAGACGGAAAAGCTGGCCTCTCACCTGTTGTTGCAACGGGCTATTGCTTATACGATGATTCAGAACTATGATGCCGCTATTGACGATCTCTCTACATATCTTCAGATTGATTCTACATCGGTATTGGCTCTATGGCAACGGGCTTTCTGTCAGATGCGCATCAATCGCTTCCAAGCTTCGCAGGGCACTAATGTACAGTTGCAGAACGCTAGTGTGCAAGGGGATTTGACTCATGCTCTTGAACTGAATCCTACGTCGCCTTGGCTGCTTTATAACAGGGCCACACAGGCAGCTTTAATTCAGGATTATGAGCGTGCCATCGCTGATTATACTGTTGCGTTAAAGTACGAACCTCTTTTGGCTGAGGCCTATTATAATCGCGGGCTTTGTCTGCTTTTCATGAAGCGTCAGGATGAGGGACTGCAGGATTTGGGTAAGGCTGGCGAACTAGGACTTTATACGGCCTATAGCTTAATCAAGAATAACAAGAAACAGAAGATGGAATAAAGAAAGGAGGATGAAATTTCATCCTCCTTTAATCTTATTATTCTCTTTCAATTACAGACATTCAAAGTCTTTGTTCTCAATGGCTTTTACTGCCATGCACTCCATCTCAATAAGCCATTCAGGACGGCAGACAGGTGCACGTACAATGACTGTTGGCTTATCGGGGAATCGCTGTCTGAACAACTCGCTGACGACAGCATAGTCGCTACTGTCGCGCAGGTAGACAATGAAATGAGTGGCATCATCGAAAGTACAGTCAGCTTCGCTAAGTAGGGCTTCCACATTCTCCCACATACGTTGGGTCTGCTTCACTACATCTTTCTGATGCACCACCATTCCCTTGTTATTGATACTGGCGGTACCAGAGATGAGCACGTGGCGACGGTCACCATAGTCAACCATCGTGCCGCGTTCAAAGCTCACACCGTAGTCGCTGGTGCGGTTCAGGTGGGTAGGTGCATAGAGGTATTTGATCTGCTCTTTCTTTAAACCGGCTACTGCGTAGTTGTCCATCATCGTGAGCACGTTGGGATCGTGCATACGACCACCAATGCCAGTAGAGGCAATGAAGTGGGTGTTATTGGTGAGGCCTTGGGTAAAAAATACCTGATTGCGGGCTCTTACCACACCGCCATAGTTCAGATCAATGTCGTTGACAAAGAGCCAGGTACGCAAGCAGTTTGCTTCAAGGGTACAGTTCTCTTGAGCTAGTTGCATGATATACTCGTTGAAGAGCAGGCGCGTCTGGTACTCAGAGTTGGTAGCCATGTTATGGGCACTACCATTCCATAAATGGCGATAGTTGCCGTGAGAGGCCTCAAAGAGCTCGCTCTTCAGCAAGCGCGTGTTGACACCTGTCATCAGATACACCCACAGCGCAACCTTCGTACCGTCAAGAGGGGCTTGCTCTACAATGCTCTTAGCGCAATCACAGATGTCTGAAGCCAGAACCTCGTCGGACTGATTGGCTGCATCGCTTAGGAAATAGCGTTTAAAGACCGATACTGCTCCCTGAAGCTGCTCGCCCATGAGTTGCTGATAGGCATTCTGTAGCGCATCCAACTGTTGCGAAAACGTCATCCGACAGTCGGTGGCATGAAGCATTAGGTGATACTCTTTCACATCCTTGCCTTGGTCAAAGGTAAAGATATCGGCATGGGCATCTTTAAACGTTATATGTTGAGTCATTGTTCCTGAGATTATAATGATTATTTAATGTTGGGCTCTTCCAAACCAAGGCCCTTTTTCTTGTCTACAACCTTCAGAACGAAGCCGAGGAGTAGGGCGGCAACACCAAGACATGCCAGCATCACAAGAGGCCATGTGTAGTCGTACTGTACGGCAATTTTCTCTGTGAACTCGGTGATTTCTGTATCACCTTTAAGCATGGTTATTTCGCCTGCAGCTACTTTGGCTTTGATACCAGCTTCGAATTGGGCAATCTTGGCTACCAGTTCGGGATTGGTGATATCGAGTACCTTACCGATGAGCAGTGGGAAGAGCCACAGACCGATGTTCTGAATCCAGAAGATCAGCGCATAGGCAGAACCGATAATCTTGGGCTCTACGAGCTTGGGCACACTTGGCCACAGAGAGGCGGGAACCAGTGAGAACGATGCGCCGAGCACCAGGATAGTGAGGTAGGCCACGATGATACCGCCAATGGCATTATCTGTGAAGAGGGGAAGCACAAAGGCGAAGGTGAGGTGACAGCCAATGAGGAGCAGAGAGCCTAAAACGAGCATGGAGGCTGCCTTTCCCTTATGGTCAACATAGCTGCCAAGGATAGGTGTGATAAGCACAGCCAGCAAGGGGAACACAGCGAAGATGGCGCTGGCCGACTGGCGCATATAACCCATGTAGCAGTAAACTACCAGAGAGATGATAGAGATAGCCAGAAGGGTGTACTGGCGTGATTTCTGCTTCTGGAAATTGCTGGCAAAACCAAAACCAGCCACCAGCAGCATGATAGCGAACTGTACGAAGGTAACGTTATCGCCTGCCCAGAAAGAACCGGCTTCGGGTGCCTCGAGCGTGAGGTTACATTGCAGCATGTTGACGGCATATTTCTGGAAGGGGAAGATAGCTGAATAGTAGAGTACGCAGAGCAGGGCTACGAGCCAGAAACCGCTGGAGGTGAGAATCTGACCGAGGTCGCTAATCTTGAAGGGATCGTCCTTTTCTTCGGTCTCACCTGTCTGAGCATCCAACTTCTTATCCATCACGAAGTAAACGATGGTCATGATAAGGGCGATACACAACAGAACAACACCGAAGGCTACAGAACGGCTTACGCTGATTTCACCACCCAGACGAGCAAAATAGGGTGAGAAAATCATACAGGTAGCCACACCCAGACGAGCGAGGGCCATCTCAGAACCCATAGCCAATGCCATGTCGCGACCCTTGAACCACTTCACAATACCACGGCTCACGGTGATACCTGCCATTTCAACACCACAACCGAAAATCATAAATCCGCAGGCTGCAAACTTAGCCGAAGCGGGCATGCCTTCGTAGAAAGGACTAACCCCCAGCTCATCGAACACGGGGATATAGTTCAGGTTGTTGGTGAACCATTGCTCCAGACCTGTGCCAATGAATCCGT
>CAZIKA010000069.1:0-13728 GCA_964539705.1 uncultured Prevotella sp.
GTTCCTGGTTTGGGACCAGGCTGTCGCAGGTTCGAGTCCTGTCACCTCGACAAAGGCAAATTAGGGGAAACATTTGTGTTAAACAAATCGTTTTCCTTATTTTTTTTCCAAATTATTTGCAACTAATTCCTTTTTTTGTTATCTTTGTAGCCAGAATTATCAGTAAGCGACAATGAAATCAATAACAAAAATCTTAACCTTAGCGATTCTGTTATTTGACAGTTTGTGCTTGATGGCCTTTGAAGGACGTACCTATCAGGTTATCAATGCAGCTGACGGCCTTGCTGATAATAGCGCTCAGATAGTTATTTGCACGAAGACAGGACGTATTGTCATTTCAACCTTGGGGAACCTGAATTTTTACAATGGATCAAGGTTTTCTCATATTGGCGCACGAAATGATATGCAGTATCAGCTTCCGCGTTACCAAGGAAATTATCGTTTGTACTTTGACCGTAAGCACCATATCTGGTTGAAAAACACCCACACCCTGACTTGTGTTGACCTGTTGATGGAAGAGTTTGTTGTCAATGTGGACAGCGTGATAAGGGAGATGGGCGGACAGGAACATTTGGAAGACCTGTTCGTAGATTCAGTAGGAGGTGTTTGGTTCCTGTCGGACAAGGGATTGTATGGCGTTAACAACCAGAAGACCTACAATGTGCTTCGTGACCAGAACCTGCAGGATGTCGATGTGTTTGATAATCTGCTCTTGACATTCTATGGTAATGGTGAAGAGGTGGGGCAGGACATCCAGACGGGGCGCACGGTTCATCGCAGCAAGGCTTATGATTGGAATACTGCCCAACGCTACTCGCGTTCGTCTGCTATTCTGCGCTATGAAGACGGCTATTACCAGATTCGCAATGGAGAAACGGAATCCGTATTCCTGCATTTCGATGTCAAACAATTGAAATGGACGGTTATTCAAACATTTCCGTATCATGTTAATCATCTGACGCTTCATGATGATTGTATTTTCCTGCCGTCAGAGCACGGATATGGTGTCTATGATATCAAGAAAGGTGAGATGGAGTGGGTCTCTGATTTTGTCTTAACCAATGGGCTTAAAGTACAGTCGGCATGTAATATGATTGCTTTTGACCGTCAGAATGGCATGTGGATAGGAACAGAGAACCGTGGTGTGTTGTATGCCCGTCCCTCAAAATTGATGTTCCATTCATATTCTTGGAGTCAACCGGAAGCCATTTATTATCTGAAATATCTGGATGAGGTCAATCAGAATATCACGGAGTTTCATGGCTTGCGAGCAAACTGCATGTTCATGGATAGTCGTAGCTGGTCGTGGATAGGAACTTCTCAAGGTCTCTATTTGTATAAGACGCCGCAGTCGGAACCTATCGTATTCTCCAAAAAGAACGGCTTTTATAATAATGTAGTGCATACCGTTGTAGAAGATAAAAATCATAATATATGGGCTGCAACCTCAAATGGCATTTCGTTTGTGCGTTTTGATGGCGAGAAAGTAGTATTTGTCAATAGCTTTAGTACTATAGATGGCGTTCCTGGTGAGTCGTTTGTGAATTGTAGAGGAGCGTTGTTGGCAGATGGTCGCATCGCTATGCAGACAATTGATCATTTGGTCTTGTTCAATCCTGCAGATTTAGAGGAAGTTAATACCCCCCATCCGTATATGTTATTTCCCAAACTGATTAGTTTGAGAATTAATGGAAATGATATGGAGCCAGGCGTTTCGTTAGGTGATAATGTGGTTATTGACAGGGCTTTGTCACGTGCTCGTACAATAACACTGAGCAGTAATCTGTCGTCAGTATTGCTGACCTTCTCTGCATTGAACTATTACCGTCCGCTCCAGACCTATTATAGAGTCCGCATCAAGGGCATAGATGAATATGATGAGTGGAGATGCTATTCATATTTTAATAGTGGTGGCAGAGTTGATTCCAAAGGAATGCTCCATATTCCGCTTCTGAAACTATCTCCAGGAGAATACAAACTTGAGCTTCAGGCATCGATGTACCCTGACCAATGGGAAGGTAATCCTTGGGTATGGACGATTGTGGTCACGCAACCTTGGTGGCAGACAACTGGTTTACTGTGGATTTTAGGTATCGTGATATTCCTGACGGCTCTTGGCAATTTCATCTTGTATATGCGTAACGAACGAATGCGCATGCGCAGAAATCAGGGCGAGGGTGATATTATCCGCAAGATTCGTCAGTTCGTGGAGCGTTGTAATTCCTTCTCAAGTGAGTCGTTTGCACCTATTCAGGACGACTATCGCCAAGAAACAGAGAATTCCGATGCGAAACTCAATCCAGAGTTTATTCAAGTGATGATGCTTCTTCTTCCCTATGTGCAAGAACATATGAAGGGCGAACTGACGATGGCTCAGTTGAGCAGCGTGGCAGGAATGGATGTTGTCTCCTTGTACGAATTAATCATGGCAGATATCTATAAGAGTCCTCGTGACTTGGCAAGAATCATCCGACTGGAACGTGTCGCCAATATGCTTAAGGCAACGGATAAGACGATTACGCAGATATCTGAAGAATGTGGATTCAGCACGCCAAACTACCTGATAGGTACTTTCTACCATCAATATAAGATGACGCCTGGAGAGTATCGCGAGAACCACTAATCTCTTTTATCCGAATAGTAATCGCAAGGCCTCTTCCACTTTGCGTACCGGATGCACCTCTATTTTGTATTTCCGTGTATTCAGGCCTTGCATGTTGTATTTCGGTATAATGATATGAGTAAAGCCCAGTTTCTCTGCTTCTGCAATACGCTGCTCAATACGGTTGACAGGACGCACCTCGCCGCTTAGGCCCACCTCTCCAGCCATACACCATCCTGCTTCTATCGGCGTGTCGACGTTTGAAGAAAGAACGGCAGCAATAACCGACAGATCCATCGCCAAATCAGTAACCCTGAGACCGCCTGCGATATTGACAAAGACATCCTTCTGCATCAGTTTGAATCCCACGCGCTTTTCCAATACGGCCAGCAGCATGTTGAGTCGTCGCTGGTCAAAACCTGTGGCAGAACGCTGTGGGGTGCCATAAGCGGCCGACGATACCAAGGCTTGAGTTTCAACGAGGAAGGGACGAACGCCTTCGATAGCACTAGATATGGCAATGCCAGATAGTCCTTCGTGATCTTGCGTTAGAAGTAGTTCCGAGGGATTGCTTACCTGTCGGAGACCATTTTGCTGCATCTCGTAGATACCCAGTTCTGATGTGCTTCCGAAACGGTTCTTGATGCTTCTCAGGATGCGATACATATAATGCTGGTCGCCCTCGAACTGTATGACGGTATCGACGATATGCTCCAAGATTTTCGGGCCTGCCAGCGTTCCTTCTTTCGTGATATGCCCAATCAGGATGACGGGAATGCCGCTAGTCTTGGCAAAGCGGAGTAGGGCGGAGGCGCATTCGCGTACCTGAGCTATTGAACCGGCACTCGATTCAACATCCTCTGTTGAGATAGTTTGTATGGAGTCGATAACGAGCAGTTCGGGTTGTTCTTCCTTGATATGGTCGAAGATATGCTCCAGCGAGTTCTCACAGAGAATCATGAAGTTCTCAGGATTGGGGGCGCTGCCCAGAATTCTGTCGGCACGCATCTTCAACTGATGGGCACTCTCCTCACCGCTCACGTAGAGGATGCGCTTTTCTGGGAGTCGTAACATGGTCTGGAGCGAGAGCGTGGACTTGCCGATACCAGGCTCGCCGCCCAGCAAAACGATGCTTCCTGGTACTAAGCCTCCGCCCAGCACGCGGTTCAGTTCTGCGTCGTTCATGTCTATGCGAGGGTCGTCGTGACTGCTTATCTCGCTGAGTTTCATGGCTCGGTTGGTGCGCAGGGCATGACCTGCTTTCGCAGCTGCTGAGGTGGCAGCTTGTCTGGGCGTATCTGCGCTTACCTTTATTTCTTTAAATGTGTTCCATCGTCCACATGCAGGACATTTGCCAATCCATTTGGCTGACTCCTGTCCACAGTTCTCGCACACATAAGCAATCTTGTCTTTTGCCATAACTTATTCTTTTTATCATGCAAAAGTACAAAAATATTCTGAAATTAGTTTCGTGTTACAAAACTTTTTATTACTTTTGCGCTACGATGAAAAAATTAACGCATTACATAGTATTCTCGATAGGACTTCTGATGCTGTTGGCATCTTGTTCCGATAACAAAGTACAGCAACAGGATGCAGAAGACGCTTATGCCTTGTGGATGGCAGATTCCGCCTCCCTGCGTGTTGCTGTGACGCCTACACTCGACTGTCTACCCCTTTTTGTGGCTCAAGCTGAGGGGATGTTTGAAAGGCACGGCGTGAGCGTCAGCCTGTATCCTTTTAATGCCCACATGGATTGCGATACCGCATTCCAAAGTGGATGGGTAGATGCGATGACCACCGATTTGGTTCGTGCCGAATATCTTAAATCGAAGGGTACTTCACTTCGTTATCTGACTGCTACCGATTTGCATTGGCAATTACTTGCAGATCAGAAATCAAAGGTGAAGCATTTGAATCAACTGGAGCATAAGATGATAGCCATGACTCGCTATTCGGCAACGGCGCTGCTGGCTGATGACCTGGTGGATACTACGAAGATGACCAACGATTATGTGTTCCGTCTTCAGATTAATGATGTCAACGTTCGTTTCCAGATGCTTCAGACTCACGAGATGGACTTGATGTTCCTGCCCGAACCTTATGCTGCGGCAGCTCGAAAACTGAAGTCGGAATTGCTTTACGATACCCAATGGAATGATGTTTGCATGGGAGCCCTCGTGGTGCGTGAAGCTGTGATGGGCGACACCCTTTACCAACGTCAGACAGAAGGCCTTTTGAAAGCTTATGACGAGGCTTGCGATACGATAAACAGTCGTGGCATCGCATATTTTGGCGCGCTACTCAAGGATAAGAGTGGCGTGACTTTCGATGCCCGTGACTCTTTGCTTACCACTATTCATTTCAATGCTTCCCATCAGCCTCGAGAAATTGACTTGGATAAAGCCCGCCAGTGGTTACAGAAACAATAACGACGGACTATGACGAATCATTCCCACATTGACATTGTGCTTGACAAACTCTGCCAGCGTCAGCTTGGTGCTGGTATCGTGGCGTTGGAAAACTATCTTCTGATGGAGTCCAACCAGTCGTCCATGGAAGAACTGTCATCCATCAAGAGTGATTATCGGTTGATGGCCGACTATTGGCAGCGTGGCGTTGATGATACTCATCGTGGCGAGGTCTATGACAGACTGCTCCATCGTCTCTATGCTCTTACTTCGGATATTCTGACCAGTCAGCAATATCGTGAAAGCATTTACTGGCAAACGCTTTACCAGAGTCCTCGCAGACATTCAACGGATTGGGCGCTTTCCTCTGTTAAAAGCCGGTTGGAGAATGATATTGCTGAGTTGACCATGCTGGAACTCGAGCCGGAGCATATCAGGAGTGCCAAACGCAAAGCTCTGGATACTGCTCATCAGCAGTTTCTCTGCTCTCTGTTTGATTATATCCTGACCTCGTATTCATGGAGCGACAATGTGGCATTATCTTTTGAGGAATTGCTTTTGTCGCCAACTGTCGACAGCCATGACCAGCAGTTGATTGTGAGTGCTGTCACGATGGCGTTGTTGCGAATGTTCGATGCCAACAAGTTGCTAGTCCTGATTCACGTTTATCGTCAAACGGCAGATATTGCCCTTCGTCAGCGAGCCTTGGTGGGGTGGGTGCTTTCTTTGGATTCTCGTTATGATGATTTGTATCCCGAGATTCGTAATCAAATCAAGGAAATCTGTAACGACGAGACTTGCGTCCAGGAACTGACGGAACTGCAGATGCAGCTTTTCTATTGCAAGAATGTAGAGAGCGACGAGAAGAAGATTCGTGACGAGATTATGCCCGACCTCATGAATGGCAGTAGGATGAAGATGACCAGTCGTGGCTTGGAGGAGATGGATGAAGACACCCTTGAAGAGATTCTTCATCCCGAAGCCGCGGAACGCGATATGGAGAAGATGGAGCAGAGCATGAAACGGATGGCCGATATGCAGCGTCAGGGTTCCGACATCTATTTTGCCGGTTTCTCCCAGATGAAGCGCTTCCCGTTCTTTGATGTTGCCGCCAACTGGTTTGCCCCCTTCTCTCCTCATCATCCTGCGATAAGCGATATCTGGAACAACGCCAAGGGCAAGAAGTTCCTTCATGTGATAACCGAAATGGGGGCTTTCTGTGATAGCGACAAGTATTCCTTCGTGTTGGCTTTCGACCAGGTGCTCAGTCATCTGCCTGAGAAAATGCTGAAGATGGTGGACGATGGCGAGGCGATGCCGATGCCTATTGGTGGCGAGGTGGCAGCAGAAGAACGCCAGACGCCAGCTTTTATCCGCCGCATCTATTTGCAGAACCTCTATCGTTTTTTCCGCTTGTTCGGTATGCGAAGCCAGTTCCACAATCCGTTTAGCGATTATAAAGACTATCTGTTCTTTGCCAACGAGCTGTTTGCCGATAGTCAGTTGGAGAAGCGTATGAGCGAGGTTGGTGCTTTCCTGTTGAAGCGTGGTAAGAAGAACGAGGCAAGGATGGTGCTCAACAACTGTAATTCCATCGGTCAGGACTACCAATATTACATGCTGATGGGAACCTTGCTTTCCGATGCCGGCCTTAAGGATGCCGAGGTGCCATTCTTTGAGGAGGCTGTGAAGTTGCGTCCTGACAGTAGGAAGGCCTTGGTGGGTTTGGCTCGAGCCTATTTCCATCATGACGATTATGACAAGTCGCTTGAAATCTATGAGCAGTTGTTAGAACTCTCACCCGAATCCAAATCCTATCAGTTGAATGTTGCCGTTTGCCTGTCGAACCTTCATCGCGACGAGGAGTCACTCAAGTATCTTTATAAACTGAATTACCTTTATCCAGAAGATGCTGCCGTGGTTCGCGTCTTGGCTTGGGTATTGTTGAGCTGTGGGCGTATTGAGGAGTCTCAGAAGCATTACGAGAACCTGCTTCAACAAGAGTCAGCAATCGCTCAGGATGCCCTTTATGCTGGCTATTGCTATTGGTTCTTGGGAAACATTTCCTCTGCCATCTCCTCTTTTAGGCGTTATCTGACTTTTGCCGATGCTGATACAGACAAGTTAGAGGATGCCCTCATGCTGACTGACCACGATTTATTTTCTCAGCATCAGATTTCCAATACCGATATCCGCTTGATGCTCGATGCCCTTGTTGGTGTTTAGAGGAATGGGCGCAGCAAGTGTGCAAACCATCCGCGGAAGCGTTGCCATGGTGTGCGGAACTCCTTCCAGACCTTTGGCGTGAGGTAAACGCTCTCCTGCTTATCGCGTTCGAACATGTCATCCAGTTCGCGGGTGGTGTTTGCGTCAATAATCACGGCATTCTCCTCATAGTCGAATCTTGTGCTGCGGGCATCCAGATTAGTGCTGCCCACGGTACAGAACCGGCCGTCGACCATCATAATCTTAGAGTGGTGGAAGCCTGGCTGGTATAGCCACACATTGGCTCCTCGCTTCATCAGTTTATGAGCTTGGTAGAATGCGCAGTCGGGGGTCAGGGGAATATCGCTCTTTGCCGACAGCATGATGTCAACCTTGATGCCGCGTTTGATGGCTTTTTTCAGTGCCTTTTTAATACAGGGAATCAGGGTAAAGTAGGGATTGATGATGTGGATAGAGTCCTGCGCGTCGTTAATGGCGTTCACATAGAAATAGCGCATCACGTCGTTGGTGGTTCGTGGTTCACGATTGATGATGCCCACCAGCTTTTGCCCCTTTGTTGCCGTGGTGTCGGGCTTCAGTCCCTCCATTCCCGCAGGTTCTCCACCTTGAAAATACGCCATGTTTGAGAGCAAATGCTCGTCGGTGGCTTTCTCCCAGATGCGGCAGAAGATGTTCTGCAGGTCGTTCACGGCGCTGCCTTCTATCCTGCAATGCATATCGCGCCAGGCACCTACCTGTTCCGTACCTTTTATATAATAGTCGGCCACGTTCATGCCGCCGGTATAGGCCACCTTGCCGTCGATGACCACTATTTTCCTGTGGTCGCGAGGCCAAATATGGTTGACCCAAGGAAAGCGAATGGGGTCGAACTCAATGATATCGATACTGTCGTTTCTGAGTGCTGTGAGGTGTTTTTTGCGCAGGGGCTGGTTGTTGGAGTCGTTGCCGAAGGCATCGAACATGGCTTTTATTTCCACGCCCTGTTTCCGCTTCTCCCTCAGCACATCGAAGAGCAGCATGGCGATGGAGTCGTTTCTGAAGTTGAAATACTCCAGGTGAACGCTATGCCTGGCTTGCCTGATGGCTTCAAACATATCGTCGAATTTCTCCTGTCCGGAAAAGAGTAGGGTGACGCTATTGTCATTGGAGAACGTGATGCCGTAGTCCACGAGTTGCCGATAGATGAGTGTATCGGAGGTGGTGGTGTTATCCTGTGCTTTTAAGTTGTTTGTGAAGCAAAGAGCAAGTGCCGCCATCGCGACACCTGCTATTCTGTGTTTTCTATTGTTCATTTGCGATACTTTAACCTGTATTCCGATGGCGTCATGCCAAATCGCTCTTTGAAGAGGTTGATGAAATGGTCGCCGGTGGCAAATCCCACATGTGAAGCCAGCTCGCTCATGTTGATATTGGTGCGCTGTAGCAAGATGCAGGCATGTCGCAGACGCAGGTCGCGAACAATCTCTGCCGGTGTTTTGCCGGTCATTTCGAATACTTTCTGGAAGAAGGGTTTCATGTTCATGCCCATTGATTCTGCCATCTCTTCCAGGTTGATGGTGCCTCGGCTCATGTTCTGCTGCACATATTGCTCGATGCTGTTCAGCAGTTGCTGGTCCATGTTCTCGGTCATGCTGAACTTCTCGCTCATCATTTCCTCGTCCTGGGTGAAGTTATAGTTTTTCTCGATGGCGGTTTGACTGGGCTTTCTGATAATCTTGACGGCGAGTGATTTCATCTGCTCGTCTTCCTTGACCTCCTGCATCTCTGGGCTGACGGTAGCCAGATCCATGGTTTCCGTTGCTGTGGTCATGCTTGAGTTACGCTCTTCGAGTTCTCGAGTCTCGGCACCCTCAATCAGGTCTTGGTTTATCTCTATTGGTCCAACGCCCAGCAGTTTGTTGAATCTCATCACGGCCTCCTGCAGGTTGAATGGCTTAGCCAGATAGTCGTCGGCACCCATGGTGATGTTTTGTGCTGCCATCTCCTTGCCAGATAGCTTGGTATCAGTCATCAAGACGAACTTGATGCGGTTCAGCTCTGGGTGCATCTTGATGTTGTTACAGAGCTGGCTACCGGTCATTTGCTCCATATCCTGCTTACAGATAACCAGGTCGGGCATCATGGCTTCGATATCCTCTGCTGCCTTGATGATGTCGTTGTAGGGGTGGAACTCATAGACGAACTTCAGGTGCGAGTTGACGAACTTGATAAACTGCTCGTTGCTGTCGATAAAGACGACGCGGAACTTTGCCGTGGGCAGTTCTGCCTGATAGGGTCGTATCTCTGATGTGAGCTCGTCGCTGAGTATTTCCGGCAGGTTCATCTCGCCCTTGGCGTTCATCTCCAGCAGGTGCTGTACCTTCTTCTTTGCCTTCTGTACTGGGTTTTCGAGCACGGTCTGCATATCGCTGACGCGGGTAATGATTTGCAGCATTTGGGCGTGCAGGGTGTTCAGCTGTTCGCGCTCTTCCAGTGAGCTTTCCTTCTCCGAGAGGTTCATGATGATGGTTGTCATGCGCGACATGGGTTGTCTCAGGTCGTCGCTGGCAGCCTTTATCTCCTCACGCTGCTGAACGAGCTGGTTGAGGATGGCATTCTTTTTCTTCATCACGGCACGCATCTGGTCGATGCCCTGTTTCCAGATATAGAGCACGACGATGATGATGAGTGCATAGATGCCTATCATCCACCATTGCAGGAACCAAGGGCGTGCTATGATGATTTCAATGACGCGCTCCTGATTGCTCACGGCTCCCTCTGCGCTCACGGCTTTCACGTGGAGATAATAGGTACCTGGCGAGAGGTCGGTGAATGTGACGCCGTGTTTCATGGCATCGCCGTTTTTCCATTCGTTGTCCAGTCCCTCCATTTCGTACATGAACTGCAGGTGCTCACTTTGGTTGTAGTTGCCTGCAGCAAATCGGATGGTGAAGGTGTTCTGATGGCTCTTCAGGTGAATGCGGCTACTCTCGTTGAGTGCCTGAGTGAGTGGCACTATGCCGTCGTATTTCTGTCCTACCAGCACTTCCTCTTCTCCGATGAAGAACTGTGTGAGCATGACTCGTGGCAGGCTTACCGTCTCGTCGATGGACTTTGGTCTGATCCAGTTCACGCCGTTCAGTCCGCCCATCATCACGTTGCCGTCGTGGGTTGAGAGAATGGCTCCCACGTTGAATTCGTCGCTCTGCAGTCCGTCGCTACGGTTGTAGTTGTAGAGCCCGTAGTTGAAGGTATCGTTTTCCGTATTGCGCTGTATGACGATGCGGCAGGTGCCGTTGCTTGTCGAGAGCCATACATTGTGGTTGTTGTCCTCGGCAATACCGCAGATATTGTTGTTGCAGAGTCCGGTCTTCTCGTTCAGATAGTCCAGTTTGTCGCTGGCGGGGTTCCAGATGTTGACGCCTTCACGAGTACCGACCCAAATCAGTCCTCTTGAGTCCTCGAAGACATGGGTGACATAGTTGTTGGTGAACTTCGTGAGGTTGGTGGAGTTACCGGTATAGAGTCTCATTTCCGCCGTCGAGAGATTCAGGATGATGAGTCCTTCCGAGGTGCCTATCAGCATCTTGTTGCCCTTGGTGGGGCATAGCGCTGTGATGTTGTTGACCCTGATCTTACCGTTTTCCTTGGTGTAGTTCGAGAACTGGTTGACTTTCGGGTTGTAGGTCTGCAGTCCTCCGTCGGTAGCAATCCATAGGTTTCCCATCTTATCGGTTGTCAGGGCATTGATGTGGTCATCGACCATGATGCGCTTGGTGCTGTCGTTGGCCACGGAGTAGATGCTTACCGTGCCGTCCTTGATGCGTGTCAGTCCGTTTTGTGGCGATCCCACCCAGAGGCTTCCGTCCTTGGTATAGGCCATTGCCGAGATGCGTCGGCTGGCCAGTCGTCCTTCATAGCCAATGATGCCTTTGTCGCTGGTGCCATACCAGAGGTGGCCGTTGGCGTCTTCGGCCAAGGCTGTGATGTCGCCCAACATTTTTGACTCGAACTTGTAGATGTTCTGTCCCATATAGGCGACTCCCGATTTTGCCGTTCCCACCCAAAGCAGGTCGGTATCGTCGATATAGATGCTTCTCACGCCCATGTTGTTTTCCAGCAGTCGGCTGGAGTTCAGGCTTCGTGTCTGGACGTCTTCTATTTCGTGGGTGTTGACGTTCATCTTCATCAGATAGGGGCGGTTGGTGCCCAGCCAGATGTTGCCGCTGCGGTCGCCTCCCATGGCATAGACGGCATGGTCCACGTTGACGCCGGTAAGGTCAAGGCTGGTGCTGATGCTGGTGTCCCACAGATGGTTCTTTTTCTGATAGAGGAACAGGGTGCCCTGTCCGTAGAGCCAGATATTGTCCTTCTGGTCGGCAAAGACGCGCAGCGATGAGGTGTTGCGGAGTCCTTTCTCTGCTATCTCGTAGTTTCGCCACACCACGTTCTGCTGATGGGCCACGTCGAGGCAAATCAGTTTTCCGTCGTCATAGACGCAGATGACGCCGTCCTTGCATTCGCCAAACGAGCAGATATGTCCCTCGGGAATGCCTTGTGCGCCTTCTGCCATCGAGAAGTCGTAGAACAGTTGCTGCTGCATGTTGTAGGCAATGACGCCTCGTCCTGGGATGTAGCCCCAGAGGTTTTTCAGACGGTCGATATAGATGATGTCTGGCACGTCTTTCATCCCCAGTCGTGCAAAGACCTGTCGCATATCGCGCTCGAAGCTCTCTGAGTTGGGGTGATAGATGCAGTATCCTGCCGGTGTCTTGACCCACAGCTTGCCATCGAAGGCCTCCTGAATGGACTCTATATAGCTGTCGGGCAGCGACGATCCGTCTTGCGAGTCGGTTTGGAAATGCTTGAAGATATAGCCGTCGTAGCGGTATAGTCCTGCTGGCGTTCCCATCCACATGAATCCTCGTGAGTCTTTGATGATGCAGTTTATCTGGCTCGACGTGAGTCCGTTGCGGGCATCCAGCGTCTTAAACAGATAGTCGGCCGATGCCGTAGCAGGCATCAGCAGTATCATCATTGAAATCAGTATGGTTTTGAAATGTCTCATAGTCTTTGTCCTAAATCATGCATGAGTAGTGGTCTACCACGCCCAGCAGCTCGTTTTCTTCGTTGACCACGAGTACTGAGTGTATCTTGTATTTCTGCATCACGCGTTGTATCTCGGTAATCTTTGTGTCGGGGCTCACCTTCTTTGGTGTGCGGGTCATGATGTCGCTCACCACGTGGTTGAAGAGCTCTGCCTTCCATCGTTCTATGGCTCGGCGGATATCGCCATCGGTAATCAGACCTACAATCTTTCCCTCTTCCAGAGCCACGCCCAGTCCCAGCTTGCCTTCGCTGACTATCATAATGGCCTCGCCCAGGCTTGTCTGTGGCGAGAGAATGGGCATGTCGTCCGAGCGCATTACGTCTTGAGCCGTGGTGAGCAGTCGTTTACCCAGTTCGCCGCCTGGATGGAAGTGTGCGAAGTCCTGTGGCTGGAAGTTGCGTCGCTGCATCAAGGCAATGGCCAGCGCGTCGCCCATGGCCAGTGCTGCCGTGGTGCTGCTGGTGGGAGCCAAGTTCAGGGGGCAGGCCTCTTTCTTTACCCCCACGTTGAGGTGACAGGTAGAGTATTTGGCGAGTAGCGACTGCGGGTTGCCGCTCATGCCGATGATGGGGATATTGGTGTGGAGCACCATGGGGATGAATCGCAGCAGCTCGTCAGTCTGTCCGGAGTTCGAGATGGCTATCACCACGTCATCGGGCGTCATCACGCCCAGGTCGCCATGATAGACGTCGAGCGGATTGATAAAGAACGACGGGGTGCCTGTAGAAGCCAGTGTAGCAGCTATCTTCGCACCGATATGTCCGCTCTTGCCCACGCCGGTGACGATGACCTTGCCTTTGCAGCCCAACATCAGTTCCACGGCCTTGTCGAACTCCTCGTCCATCTTCGGAATCATGTCGAGCAGGGCCTCTGCCTCGTCTTTGATGGCTTGTATGCCTATTTCTCTTGTTGTCATGCTAAGATTTCCTTTACTAAGTTTTCCAGCTTGTCGAGCTCCAGCATGTTTGCTGCATCGCTCAGACCCTGATCTGGGGTGGGGTGCACCTCGAAGAAATAGCCCGTAGCGCCGAAGGCCTTGGCAGCCAGCGCCATCGAGGGCACGAAGCGGCGGTCGCCTCCTGTCTTGCCACCCTTGGCATCAGGTCGCTGAACGCTGTGGGTGCAGTCCATGATGACCGTGGGCACTATCTCCAGCATATCGCTGATATTACGGAAGTCCACCACCAGATTGCCGTAGCCCATCATGTTGCCGCGCTCCGTGAGCCACACCTCCTTGGCGCCTGCCTCGCGAGCCTTCTCCACGGGGTATTTCATGTCGCGTCCACAGAGGAACTGCGCCTTCTTGATGTTTACCGTCTTGCCTGTCTTGGCGGCAGCCACCAGTAGGTCGGTCTGTCGGCAGAGGAAAGCTGGAATCTGAATCACGTCCACCACCTGTC
>CAZIKA010000070.1:0-10828 GCA_964539705.1 uncultured Prevotella sp.
TTTCTGGGTCGAGCACATTACGCAACTGAGCTTCAGTCAACTGACCAAAGACCTCTATGCCAGACTCATTCAATGAAGTTATTTCCTTAATCATTGCGACTCGCGATACTTTCCTTCCTCCTTGTCATCAAGCATCGAGAGATACGACTGATAGCGACTCTCGGCAATATAGTGTTCCTCCACAGCCTTGAGCACTGCACAACCAGGCTCATGGGTATGCGTGCAGTTAGAGAAACGGCAGTCCTTCGAGAAATGGAAGATATCCTTGAAATAGCTGGTAATCTCCTCAGGCTCCATATCGAACGTGCCAAAGCCCTTGATGCCTGGGGTGTCTATGAGATAAGAGGGGAGAGGTGAGGGGGGAGAGGTGAGAGATGAAGTGACTGGTATCATCTCACTAAAAGTCGTGGTATGCATACCCATATTATGGGCGTCGCTAATCTCGGCTGTGCGCAGATTGGCACCAGGCACCAGACGATTGATGAGCGTGGACTTCCCCACTCCACTATTTCCACTAAGCAACGTGATTTTGCCATCGAGCATAGGGCGCAAATCGTCGATACCATCGCCCGTCTCTGCCGACACCTGACGACATTCGTAACCAATAGTCTCATAGAGATTCACCACGGCCTGCTGATAGCGCAGCGCATCCTCATCAAGCAAATCGGTCTTGTTGAAAATCAGCACCACGGGCACACGGTAGGCCTCAGCAGAAGCCAGGAAACGGTCGATGAACGTCGTAGAGGTCTGCGGATTGGCAACGGTGACAATCAGGAAAGCCTGATCTACGTTGGCCGCAATGATATGACTCTGCTTCGAGAGGTTGATACTCTTGCGAATGATGTAGTTGCGACGGTCCTCAATACTGACTATCCAACCTTCATCATTCACTTCTACCCTATCGCCCACGGCAACAGGATTCGTAGTACGGATACCCTTCAAACGGAAATTACCCTTTATCTTACAATCAAGCAGTTGGCCATCGTCCGTTCGAACGGTGTACCAACTGCCTGTATTCTTTACGACGAGTCCTTTCATTAAACCGTCATAATCTCCTTGTTCTTTGCATCCATCAGCTCATCGAGCTTCTTGATGTACTTGTCGTGCAGTTTCTGGAGGTCGTTTTCGGCATCCTTCTCCAAGTCCTCAGAAAGACCGTCCTTAATAGCCTTCTTCAGTTTTTCCTTGATGTCGCCACGCACGTTGCGCACCTCAACCTTAGCTTTCTCAGCAATCTTGTTACACTGCTTCACAAGGTCACGACGGCGCTCCTCTGTGGGCTGTGGGATAGCCAGACGGATAATCTCACCATTGTTCTCAGGAGTGATACCTACATCGCTATCCATAATAGCCTTCTCAATATCGCGAATCTGCTTCTTGTCCCAAGGCTTAATAGCTATGGTACGCGCATCAGGACAGTTCACCGTAGCCACCTGATTCAGGGGTACACGACTGCCGTAGGATTCCACACGAACGCCATCCAGAATGGCTACATTGGCACGGCCTGCACGGATACGGTTCAGCTCCTCTTCGAGGTACATCGCCGCCATCTCCATACGCTCTTCAGCCTGACCTAAACTTTCTTTTACGTCTATCATAATTTGTCGATTTTAGATTTCTGCTGACAAATTTAGTATATTTATTTGAATTGCGCAATAGAAACGTATGGATTTTTTATTTTTTTTATTTCTTAAACAGATGAGGGATGAACTCATGGAGTCCTCGACGCCAAGTCAGGAACTCATGGCCTGTTCCCTCAGAGACAGAAGCATCGACCTTGATGCCCATCTCGCGCAAGCTGTCAACGATAGGCTGACTCTTCACGAAGTCGTCAGACCCCCAGTTCATGTACATATAATGTACTTTCTTATTGAACTCGTCGGCATTAGCGAAGACACCATTGTAAGCGGTCTTCACGTCGAGACCGAAGATAGCACCGCTGAAGGTACCAATCCAAGCGAACTTATCCAGATTGGTCAGAGCCACATCGAAGGTCTGATGACCACCCCAAGAAAGACCAGCCATAGCACGGTTGTCGCGATCGGTCTTGGTACGGAAGTTGGCGTCGATGTAAGGAATCAGGTCGTTCAGCAGAACAGGATAGAACGAAGCACCATACTCGCTGCGACCTGCCTGATTATTACCACCACCGAAGGGCTGCTTGATATCACCACTCTCCATCACTACAATCATAGGCACAGCCTCACCCTTGCCGATGGCGTTGTCCATGATGTGCTGCATCTTTCCCTGAAGCATCCAACTGGTCTCGCCTTCGCCCATACCATGCTGCAAGTAGAGCACGGGATAGCGTTTCTTAGCGTTCTTTGCCAGCTCATACTCAGCTGGGGTGTAAACCAAAGCGTGACGCCACTCGCCAAACTTAGAGTTGGGGCTGTGGTAGTAGATGCTACGCACCTGACCATGAGCGATGCCCTGCTGTGGACGGTAGTAGTCGCCTTCAGGTCCCTCGGGTACCTCAAGACCACCACACTCACGGTTGCAACCGAAATAGGTCTCAGAGGCAGGATCGATGAAGTTCACGCCGTCGATATTCATGAAATAATAGTGGAAGCCAACAGGCAGAGGATCGGTAACTGCCATGAAGCCACCACGACCATCGGGCTGCATATCGTATTTCTTGCTGCAGATGTCCACAACAACCTTCTTTGCCTGAGGAGCATTGATGCGGAAGTAAGCGCGACGCTGCTTGTCAATCTTTGGGAACTCATTACCAGGAATGGCGTTCTCTACGGTCTGAGCATCGGCGGGCACCTCAATCTTCTTGATAGCTACGGGCATATCCTTAGGACGCTTGGGCTCGAAACCAAGGTGACGAGCTACGGCCTCACCATAGCGACAACCCAACTCACGATAGCCGGCAGCATCGAAGTGCAGACGGTCAGGACCGTTAGAGCAGTCGTCAGAAGAGATGACCTGACAGGTGTGAATGGTCTGGGGCAGTTCGTCAATCTGCTTCTTACAACCAATGCAGACACCCTTACCTCCAGCCTGAACGATGTTGCCTACGTAGAGGTTCACCTCCTCAGGCTTCAGTTGAAGATCGCCACAGAGGTTCTCATACACCTGTTTCACCATACCGGCCCACTTGGGGTCGCCAGTGTTGGTCTCGCCCTGATGCATCAGAATACCCTTGATGACACCATCTTTCTGGGCCTTCTTAGCCAGAGTGACCAGGCGCTCATAAGGATTGTTATCGTAAGCCTTGAGCATACCCTTCATCCACTGCGGTGACTTTTTCTCGACATAGTTGGGAATACTATCAGGCAGGAATCCCTTAATATCGATACCGCCGATAGCCACGTGAATCACACCAATCTTGATGTTCTCGGGAAGAGAAGCAACAAGCGTACGACCGAACCAGTCGGCAGGGGTCAGACCCGTGTTAGGACGGCAGAGAGGAGCCGAAGCCTCGCACCACTCGCCCATCTTACGTTCTGCACGCTGATCGGTAGCAGGGAAATCTACGGCAGGCATCAACAGGAAACGTGAGCCAGGACTAGCCAAGTCGGCTGCCTCAGGACGAGCGTTACCCTCCATGTTCGACTGTCCGAAACAAAGGAAAATGTAAAAGTTAGGATCGGGTTGAGCCACTTTCGCTGCGGTGGCCTGACGAATGGTGCTCACCTTCGTCTTTTTTGCGGCTGCTTTCTTCTGAGCAAAAGCACCACATGGCAATGCCAACAAGAGCGCTGCCATTGTTAAGGTTTTCAGTGAATTAATCTTCATAGTCATGTTCTTTTAATATGGTATAATCATTTACATAATATCGTCTATCGAACAAGCATCTTTTTGCCTTTCTTCACATAAAGACCTGGTTTCAGGGCTTCACGATTGGCACGACGTCCATCAAGTGAATAGATGGGGGCACAAGAAGAGACTTTTTCTTTCTCAACATTCTTGACAGAAAGCAATTCGCCATACGCCTCATCATCAGAAAGGAAAATATCGTCAAGAACCACCTTGGTATTCTTCGGTACGAACAACACCATCTTATATATCATTGAGGGGTCCATAATCTTTGAACTGTATTTGAGGTTATGCAAATCAACGACCATCGTTGTTCGATCGTTGAGTGTATCACGATACTCAAGCGTCTTGTTCTTTCCATAGAGACGCAGTCCAACCATAGGATCAGCAGCCTCCTTCAATTTGATAACAAGATACTTGCTGCCTGACCAGTCGGCAAAGTGTGGATAAACCCAATTAGCCAAGCCATTACCTGATTCTGTGGCTGTCAGCGTATGGGTAGTACCATCGTAAGTAGCATATTTGTTAAGCGTGATGTCATAGTCGTGGAGCGAGCAATACTTGACATGCTGTCCCAAGGTATAGAGCGCCTCGCCAGCATAACGGCTGCCCAGCATACGATAGCCAAAGGCACTGAAATGCCAAGGATCAGAATTGTTACCAGGACAGCCCTCCGCACTAATCACATGACCAGTAGGGATAACAGATGGGATACGGGCCACCTGTACATTATGACCTGCACAACCACCACTCTCTGCATTAGTTCCTGCACCTTTGTATTCCACCTCACCAACAAACAGAGGTACGCTGTCCGCACCAAGGTTCAAGTCGGTAAGCATATCGTTATAGATTTTCTTCACCATATTAGGCCAATCAGGATTACCACAGTTTGAGCAACCCTGATGCAACAGGATTCCCTTGATAACGCCTACCTCCTGAGCCTTCTTTGCCATCTCGATGATACGTCCGTAAGGGTTGCCACCATAATGGTTATTTGCCAGTATTGCCCACCAGTCAGAAGGATGGTCTTTCAACTGCTGCTGATACTTATCCTTGTCGAACATCTCGATAGGACTACCACCCATAGCCACAGGGATGACACCAATGCGCACACTTTCAGGAAGTGCCTCACACATCGTGCGTCCAAAATAGTCGGTAGGACCTAATCCACCTGCAGGACTTACCAATGGCGGTGTAGCCTTGTACCAGTTACCTGTTGTACGACCAAGATCGGAGTTATTACAAGTAGCCAACAGACGGAAGCGCTTATCAATACCTTTCTTGTCAATATCCTCAGGTTTGGCATTTCCCTCCATGTTTGACTGTCCGAAACAGATATAGATGTAAAAGTTTGGATCTACTTCGGCCATCATTCGCAATGCGGGGATAGCTATCAAAGCACAAATAATAAAAAGGCGTTTCATTTTTTATTTGATTTTATTTCTTAAACTCCCAATAATCAAGGTGTACGTCACCCGATGCCTTATCAAAGCAAATATAGAGGTCGTGAACACCTGCTGCCTTCTTCACTTTAGTGGCAAACGACTTATAGGCATCAACAGAACCGGTCATACCAATCTTAACGGTACCAATAACAGGACCATCCTGACTATCAAGGCGCAGTTTTATCTCTACGAAACCTGCTGAAGCAGCATTGATAGAGAACATACGGGCACCTGTCTCAAAGTCAACACCACGCAGACGGATAAACTCACCATCGTTGATGTCAAAGACATACATATTCTTTTTACCCGTTGACTCAGGCATATCCTTGATAACACCAGTATTCTCGATACCCATTTTGGCAGTCTTCAAGCCATAGCCCCAAGCCATTGTCTCAGCCTCAACTCTTCTGTAAGGATTCAGCCAATGAAGTTGCTTGATGGGCTTCTGGTTCAACCAGTAAGGGATTTCTTGGATGGTACCATCAGCATTATAGGTAATCTCCTGTGCCGATACAGTACGACGCTCATGATGAACGTAAGTATCAAGGTGCATCAGGTCGTAGTTCTGACCGAACACATACGAGTGTCCCTTATAATCGCAGATGCCAGGATGGTTACCACGGTCACGCTGCGTAGGACTCATAATGTAGTTTTTCCACACCCAAGGACCTGTGGGCGAGTCGCTCATTGCATAACCCAGAGCCTCAGGACAGCAGGTAGTGGCATAAGCCAGATAGTAATGACCGTTACGCTTATAGAACCAAGGTCCCTCCTGATAGTTCTTCAAAGTCCAATTAGCTTTCTCCGACCAGGATACGCGAAGGTTTGCTTTGGCTCCCTCTTCCTTGACAGGGCGCATCACACCATCCTGCGGATTAACCACAAGGATATCGCCCTTTGTAGAAATCATATCCTCATTGAGCTTGATGCAATAGACATGTGGGTTACCCCAATACATATAGGCTTGTCCATCATCATCAATAAAGACCGAGGGGTCGATATCATCCCAATGTTCTTTCTGCCATACAAGGGGCTCGCCCAGTGGATCACGGAAAGGGCCGTAAGGAGAATCGGCTACCAGCACACCAATGCCGTGGCCATGCAAGGGAGCATAGAGATAATACTTGCCGTTACGCTCTACCGTCTGAATAGCCCACGCACCGTTATCACGACTGCGCCATTTGAACTCCTTCAGCGAAGCTACAGCACCATGCTCTGTCCAGTTCACCATATCAGTGGTTGACCAAAGGAGCCAGTCGTACATAAAGAAGCCAGCTGCGTTTCTCTCGTTCTCATCGGGGATATCCTCCGGTGAGGCATCATGAGATGTAAACAAGAATAAGGTGTCGCCCACCACGATTGGTGAGGGGTCAGCCGTATATTTTGTCTGGAAGAGCGGCATGTTGACACTCAGCGGGTCGTTGTAAGGATGAACCACCAATACAAAACCACCACGAGCACGACATTTCATCTCTTTGGGGAAATCCTCCAAAAGAGAAATATTGAACGAGCGTTCGCCACCATCGCCAAACAGCATGATGTCTCCATGACGCTTATCTAAGAATGACAAATCCAAAGGAAGTGTCTTCTCATCATCAGTACCATTGATGCCTGCAATATACCAAGTCTTACCACTACGGCGAGCCATCACGACAGATTCGCCAGGATATCCAGAAAGCAGACGGGTCTCATCCCATACGGTGGGCAGTGAAGAAAGGAACTGCTTCACATCTTGAGGCTGAGCCAAGTAACTCTCAGGACGATCAGCCAGATGCTGCAAGCCACTCTCGAACAAAATAGTCAGAGCGAGCTCATGAGCATGAGAAGTGATATGCGGATGCTGCGAGTCACTGAAGGCACAAGGTGTATAGTCCATCGGACCTATCACATTACGAGTGAATGGCAAGGTGGCATTATGAGCAGCTGCTTTCTTGGTGAACGTAGGCACATTGTTATACCATTCAGCACCATAGACACCTTCTGTGCTCATCAAGTTGGGATAAGTACGCTGCCAACCTCGAGGGATGGGAGCACCGTGGAAGTTCACTAACAGATGATGTTTGGCTGCACTCTCCAACAAATCAATGCAATAGTCCATATTCTGCTGGTTGTCGCCAGAGAAGAAGTCAATCTTTACACCAGCTACGCCAATCTTCTCGCACCAAGCGAATTCCTTCTCACGGTCTTCAGGTTTGTTCAGACGGAACTTAGGACCAGGAGCGCCATTCACCCAACCAATAGAAGAGTTGTACCAAATCAAGGGCTTTACACCTTTTGACTTGGCATAGTTGACAGCATCCTCAATGGTCTTGCCATCCTTCATCTCATCCCATTCGGCATCAATCAACACGTATGGAAGATGCAGCGTTCCTGCCATATCCACGTATTTCTTAATGATATTGTAGTCGTTTGACCCATGGTTATAAGCCCAGTAAACCCATGATACAGCACCTGGGTGAATCCAACTGGCATCAGCAATCTTAGCAGGTTCCGACACATCTGTTACCAGAGTTGACTGTACGACGTCAGCCAAACTTCCAATGATGACAACACGCCAAGGCGTATGCCAATCACCAGTTAACTTCAAATCGTTCTGGTCAGGAACAACACTAAACACCTCGCCCTTATTAAACAAGCTCGATGCGCTCTGCATTTTCTCAATGTTGGCCTCTGTGATAAGGGCAAACACGTCATCTGCAGCCTCCATCAACAAAGGATAGCCCCAATGGGTGTTGATATCCTTTTGTTCCACAGAACCGCCAAAACCGCCCAAAGTCTTTACTTTTGCTGTGGTTGACATCGGATAGAAGCCCTCGTAGCCATCGCTCCACTGCATCATCCAGCGTTTCGTACCCTCTGGAATCAGATAGGCTGTCTTCTCTGCGGGAGCCTTACTGTTTTTCAGATTCGTATATTCATAACGGAAGGCGATACCATCATTATACAAACGCATCACCAGACGCACATTCTTCGCCAACGCCACATGATACTCGTTAGCTTCATTAGTGCAGTGCAGACGTTTGCCTGTCAACATCTGATAGTCAGCAGTAATACGATGAGCCTTGCTCACTTTCTGAATCTGCGAGCCACCATTTCCCAATACAGGGATATTGAGCACCTGTTGCTGCTGGTAATACACCTTGCAGCCTTTGCTTTCAGGCACAACCTTTATCTTAGCATTGGGAGAAACCATATCTGCAGCAAACATACTGCATGTCATACCCAACGTAAAGAGCAAGCACAAAATTTTCTTCATAGTTTTATTTCTTCTTTAGTTTTCCGTCAATAACATAGATTCCCTGTGGCAGACGATCCCAACAATCTGCCTTCCCTACTCTGATTCCAGCAAGGTTATAGACATTGGAATCTGTCCGTTTAAAAGACAATGGCTGTTCAATCCCCATCTGCTCTTGTATGAGATAACGGTGACGCAAGGCAGAACGTACTGCATACCATGCTTTCTTCTTACCAAGACCAGAGTCATAAAGCAACGGATTAGAACCACTACGCCATGAGTCGTTGTCCTTAATACCCCAGATAACGAGGTTCGGACAGTTGTCATTATTCAGCACGATATCAGTGATAACACGATAGTTGCGTGCCTGTTCCTCCAGATTGGCTGTTGTCGTCGAGGGAACGCCCATATCTAATTCGGTGATAATACACTTCAGGCCTGCCTCACCAAAGAGACGAACCGTCTTTTCCAGTTTCACGGAGTCAACATCTCCGATAGAGAAATGGCACTGCAGGCCTACGCCATCGAGCGGGATGTTTTGTTTCTGCAAACGCTTCACCAGATTATAATATGCCACAGCCTTGGCTTTACCCTGCATCTCTACGTCATAGTCGTTGATATAAAGTTGCACCGTAGAGTCAGCACGATGGGCATATACAAAAGCGGAATCAATATAATCATTGCCGATAGCCAGTTGCCACACCGTAGGACGTAATTTATAGCCATCGGGATTGGTACGAATAATGCTTTGGTCATCATCAAGACATTCGTTGACAACATCCCATTCCATCACCTTGCCTTTGAAGTGTTTCAGCACATTAGTGATGTGGCTCTTCATGATGTCAAGTGCCTGCTGACGCGTCCATCCCTTGTCATTCTTCTTTCCGTCACTACTCAACCAAGTAGGTTGTTGGGTGTGCCAGACAAGGCAATGACCTCGAACGGTCATATTGTTATTCTTGGCCAAAGAAACGAGCTGATCGGCACTGCCGTAGCTGAACTGTCCCTGCGAGGGCTGAAGGGCATCCATCTTCATCTCATTCTCTGCCACCATCATATTAAACTGCTTGGCAGCCGATGTACGGTCACTATCCAGACCCTTATAGGTACAGAAAGCTGCGCCAATCATCTTGCTGTTCTTCTCGGCATAGTAACGCAGGGTCTTAGCATCCTTTGCATCATCGATACCATCATCATAGAAAGCACCCATAGTGTTTTCAGGAACATCAGGATTGTCTGGATTATCAGGATTATTAGGATCCGCGTCTTCCGTAGATGTCAGACTCACCATTAATTTATAGCCATCACTGGTATCCTCACGAAGAGCCCATGTTCCCTTACCAGGTTGCTGCAGACGGAACTGCCAGTCACCACTTTTACTCTTGGCAGTGAGGATGGTGATTTCTGTACCAACCTTAAAGGGTAATTCATCAACAGCAAGAGAAATAACAGGGGCGGCATCACTTGTCGAGAAATCTTCCGTCGTATTCTTGTATTCTACCTTACCTGCCACATTCAACTGATCATAGCTATCGACAGAAGCAATCTTAAAGCGCAATACCGAAGCGGGGTGAACAAAGAGATTGGCATTCTTTGTCGACGAAGCGTAATTCTTTAGTGTCAATGTGCCAGGAATCGTATCACCAGGTTCTATCGTACCATAGTTATCAACAGCACCACCGATACTACCCGTACCACCAAGGATTCCCTTACCAAAGACAAAAGCTATTGGTGATGTCTCGCTGCTCATAGCACCAAGACCACCACTATACTTCTTGCTTTCAGCCTCAGCACAGTTATTATTGACTAATAAGCGTCCTGCTATTACTCGAAGAGAACCACTCAGGAAGTTCTGATTACCTGTAATACGATACGTTCCTGTACCCTCCTTGATAAGACCCAGCAAGGTATTGGCATCATTACCTGATGGTGCTATCTTACCAGCCAATATAGCATCAGTATTCAAACAACCAACAAGGTAATAAGAAGAACGTCCAGTCTTCATATACCCCTGCAAGGTAGAACCTGTCTCCATCTGCAATTCACCAATACGGAAGCCGCCAGCATTGTCTTTATTGGCCTCATTGCAGAGTCCTGCTCCACCATGCACTGTCAATTTTGAGTTCTGAAGGGCATTGTTCAGTTTAGCACCCTTGATACATTCGTCAATCTTTTCAGGCGAGAACACCTTACCACCATGATTCAAGACGATCAGGAATGCGCCTGCCTTTGAAGAGTTCTCCTTAAAGGGATAAATATGGGCATCGCCTTTAAAGTCCGTCCAGTTGGCCCAAGAAGACTTCGTCCCCAACCAGCAGCGTTCGCCACCGGCATAAAGATTAATGGTACCTTTACCACTAACCGTAGAGTTAAAGTAGCA
>CAZIKA010000070.1:10928-12941 GCA_964539705.1 uncultured Prevotella sp.
GGCAGTAACGCAAAAAGAAAAAACAGTTTTCCTTTCTTCATCAATTTACTTCAGTTTATCAAATTTTGCATTCTTCTCAATTGTCCAGCCCTCACGCTTTGACAATTCACAGTCCTTACCTTTGAACATCTTAGCTGCCTGTTTGTCACCCTTCAGCTGCCAGTTCAGCCAGTTCAAAGCAACGATAGTGAACTCACCACCGTGAGGCTGACGATAGGTACCACCATGACCTACGGGGAAGTTGGTAGCGCAGCAAGGGACATGACTAATCTGGTGGAAGTCATCCATACCGTTCTCGTAAGCAATATCCTGCTTACCACCCAGAATATAGATAATACTGGTATGGATTTCCTTCAGCTTTGTCTTGTCAGGCATAGGCATTCCACCTACAGCCTGAGCGCGATTACTGTTCTTAAAGAGTCCGCTGTTGCAAATCATCAAGGTTTTTATGCGTGGGTCAGCACAGTTGTACAGTGTCTGCAAACCACCACACGACATACCTGCTACACAGATATTCTTCACATCTATCTTATTATAATACGGTGAATTCTTGTCAGCATTCTGAGCAATAATCCAGTCGATAGACTCAATCTGCTGCTGTGTGGTTGACATCGGACCATTATATGGCTTTTCTTCCATAGGAATATAGCCTGTAGCCAATACGATATAGCCGTGAGAAGCAATCTCGTTCAGAAACTTAAAATGCTCCCAAGGTGAGTTGGTGCAAGCACCATTACCCCAAACCAATACGGGCAAAGGCTTTTTCTTATTGAAAGCCGACAGGTCCTGAGGCACAAAGATAGTGTGTGCTTCAAGCGTTTCTTCCTCCTTCATGATAGCCTTATAGGCACCAGTACCGCCATCTTCTACGATTTGTGACTGAAGGCCTTTGATTTCCCACCAGTCGAAGTTGAAGAGTTTCGGTCCTTTACGACCTGTGAAAGCGAAATAGACATCGTGGGTGCCAGTAGCCTTCTTTGCAAAATCTACAGTCAGCGTCTGCCATTTCTCCCAGCCACCAGTTGCAGGAACCTCAAGACGAGCCAGCAGTTCGCCCTTCAGACTATCGATGTGCACCTCAATCTGACCACCACGCAGGCCACTTGCCACACGGGCGATGAACTGTTTGGTCACATTACCATCGAACTTAACGTTCTGCAATTTAATATAGTCGCCATTGTGAATATCGCTGACGTATACGCCAATCTCATCATTCTGCTCGGTCTTCACGCCTTTCGAGAATGCCATTGTCTCAGCCTGCACTCTCTGATAAGGATTAAAGGTAGCAATAGGCTTCACGCCCTCATCAGTAGGTAGGATGGTGGGGAAACTACCATCGGCATTATACTTAAACTCCTCAACAGCAACACTACGGCCAAAGCCACCACCCTTAGGCAATTTTCCTGTATGATAGAAGAAATAAGAATGCCCCTTAAAGTCAGCCACGCCACAATGGTTAGTAAACGAGCCTGTGTTACTCAGTGGCATAATCTCACCAGCATACTTCCAAGGACCTATGGGTGAAGAAGCTGTGCTATAAGAAATATGTTCAGGAACACCACCTGCAGCATAGAGCAACTGATATACACCGTTACGCTTGGTGAGCCAGGGACCTTCTACATAAGAATCCTTATATTTCTTGCCTCTTTCACGTTTATTCATTGCAGGTGAACCAAAAGCCTCTTCGGTCATATCAAGACGCCCCAGTTCACCACTATATGAAATCATGTCACGGTTCAGCTTCAGGTAGTAGCACTGAGGATTACCCCACATCAGCCATGCCTGACCATCATCATCAATCATCACTGTGGGGTCAATATGATCCCATGAGCCATTCTCAAAGAGAGGTTTTCCCAGAGCATCCTTGAAAGGACCTGTAGGCGAATCACTCACTGCCACACCGATAGCCATACCCTTTGATATCTTACTGTGAGCACAGATATACCAATAGAACTTACCATCACGTTCAATGGTCTGAGAAGCCCATGCACGGTCATCAGCCCATGAGAAACT
>CAZIKA010000071.1:0-12858 GCA_964539705.1 uncultured Prevotella sp.
AATTTGCAGGTTTTCCTCTTTCTTGACAAACCTGCAATTTTACACCTTATTAAATATAAGGAGAATTACTTCCTATTTCCAAATAATCTCAACAAATATAGGAAGAGGTTGATGAAGTCCAAATACAATGTCAGAGCAGCGAGAACAGCATATTTCTGCGTACGAGCACTGGCATCGGGAGCCATCAGGAACATTTTTTTGATCTTCTGGGTATCGTAAGCTGTCAGACCTACAAAGATAAGCACGCCAAGATAGGTAACAATCATATCCAACCCCTGACTGCCCAAGAAAATATTCACCACGGTGGCAATGATGATACCAATGAGAGCCATGATGAGTATTTTGCCAATTGCAGACAGATCCTTCCTAATAAAGAAGCCCACAGCAGACATGGCTGCGAATGTTCCGGCCGTCACAAAGAATGTAGATGCCAGACTGCCCATCGTATAGACATAGAACAATGTAGAGAACGTCACACCGTTCAATACGGCATAAAGAATAAACATCAGGGTGGCAACCGGCAATGACAGTTTCTCGATAGCAGCACTAAGAGCAATGACCAGTCCTATCTCAGCAATGAAGAACAGCCAGATAGCATTAGGATATTGAAACATTAAGCCCATCAATGTGGGATTCGTAGCCACGACATACGCTGTCAGGCCAGTGATAGCCAATGCCATGGCCATCCACAGATATGTTTTTTGCATCAGGGCAGGAAAAGCTGCCGATGCTTCCAGCTCACCTTCACGTGAATAGCTGCGATGATAATTGATTTCTTCGTAATCCATTTCTATATTTTTTAATTAATAATCTTGGCAAAGATACGTAGTTTTTATGTATCCACGAAATAATTGAGACATTTTTTAAGATAAAAAACGCTAACAATACTATTAGCGTTGCACCATCAGAAGATCGTGGGCAAGAATGGCAGAGAACTTACGAGCCCCTTGGTCGGACAGGTGGTCGGAATCAAAAAAATCTGTATCACGGAAACGGGGATCGCATGAATAGTCACGCTTTTGAGCACCATACTGCGCGCAACAACTATCAACCATCGCATTGACCAGTCGCAGTTGCCAAGGAGCTGCTTTTCGTGTATAGTCCCCACAAACTGGTGTCTGCAGTAGCAACAGTTCTATACGATGCTGCTGGCACCATGCAGCGATAGAGTCCATATAGTCACGATTACGACGCGTAGATTCCCAATTCGCGAAATGATGTTGCCTGATATTCTCATAAACGAAGTCGTCAGGATTGCGCATAGATGCCAGATAGCCATTTCCCCACCCCAAGCTATCGCACCAGAACTTATCGCCTTCCAGGAAATACGACTTTACCTTCTGGAAAGCATACGTCATGTTTGCCAACTCGAAACCATAGCGAGAAAGCATTGAATGTCCCCTATAACCCATATACAGCTGATAGTAAGTGACGCGTGCCGGTTCATCTTCTTCCATCGGGACATCAAAGAGATTGGAATTATCGGCAACAAGGACGACACGCTTCAGGTTCTGACACGACTCCGCATAAAGACGAAGGAGAAAATAGTCATACTCCAAGCGCTGAGATACATTACACAGATTAAAAACACTATCGCCCATAGCCGATGGCATCAGGGCAAAGTAACCATGGGAATTGCCCAGCAACAGGGTCTTTACCGTATTTCCGTTTCGCTGAATCCACTGCTCCTTAAGCATATAGCTATTGGGGATGGAGCGAACAAAAACCTCGGCCCCAACCAATATGATAACGACAGGAATGAAGAACAGAACGATATGTAAGAGAAACTTCCGCATAGGCTCAGAACTGGAAATAGATAAATGTCTGTTCCTCACCACGACAGAAGAACGTGAGCATGAACACGAGATAATACACCAGCCAACGACTCCAACGATAACGCCCCAGCCAACTGCCGTCTAACTGCAATGGACATAACCGACGACGCTGAACCCATTCGATAACGACCAGCAGGAAGCAATAGATGATTGCCATCTTACCGAAAGCAGGCATTCCTACAGATAATGATGTCGTAGCAGACAACAGACTCGACAGATAGTTTCCAGCTTCCGACAAGTTTCCTGCCCTGAACACCAACCATCCGAGAACGACCAGAAAGAACGTGAACAGGACAGAGCCGAGATCCTTCCAATCCACCAGCTCATCCTTTCCCGTTTGTGATTTCCACAACCAACGTCCCAGAATAATCAGCACAGCATTGTATGCCCCCCACACCACAAAGGTCCAATTGGCACCATGCCATAGTCCACTGAGCAGAAAGACAATGAGCACATTACGGATGGTACGGGAAGTTCCCTCCCTACTGCCTCCGAGTGGGATATACAGATAATCACGGAACCACGTCATCAGGGAGATATGCCAGCGACGCCAGAATTCTCCGATGCTACGCGAGAAATAAGGTAGACGGAAGTTCTCCATCAACCGGATACCAAAGAGTCTTGCCGTACCGATGGCGATATCGGAATAGCCTGAGAAATCACCATAGATCTGGAAGGTAAACAACACCATGCCTGCCAGTAGCGTCACCGCATTGGCATCCGTATAGTTATCCCAAATCTGATTCACAGCTACAGCACAGTTATCAGCAACAACCAGTTTCTTGAAGAATCCCCATAAAATGCGGCGCAGACCTTCTACCGCCTCCGCATAATCGAAATTTCGTCGCCCTAACATTTGCGGAAGCAGATTTGTAGCCCGTTCGATAGGACCTGCCACTAACTGCGGAAAGAATGCGATATAAGTGCAGAAAGCCACGATATCCCTGGTAGCCTTCAGTCTTCCACGATAGATGTCAATGGAATAGCTCAGCGACTGAAACGTATAGAAGCTGATGCCTACAGGCAGAATGATGCGCCAAGTAGGCATATCCAAGGAAAAGCCGAACTGAGACAACAACAGGTTCAGGTTGTCGGCAAAGAAGCCATAGTACTTGAACACGCCCAGAATACCCAGATTCAAGCAGATGTTTCCCACAAACCACCAACGCTTATATCGGGATTTCCCAATGAAGACGCCACTGCCGAAACTTGACAGTGACGTGATAAGTATCAACAACAGGAAGCGCCAGTCCCACCAGCCGTAAAAGACGTAACTGGCTACCAACAGACAGACGTTCTGCCAACCATGCCACCTCTGAAGCGTCCAATAGAGCAAGAATACTATTGGCAGGAAAACGAGGAAGGCAACAGACACAAATGACATAACGACTACACAGAAGGTATCAGGGTTCCCATTCGTAGGTATCGTAACAGATAGCTCGTCCGCCGAAGCCCTCTTTCTGAGCCACCAGACCATCGTTCAAGATAGAGCCATCGCCCTCTGTTGAACGTCCGAAATCCAGATACTGATAATCAGGGAAGTCCTCATACATCGCCCGTTCATAAATAGCATCCACCGCTCCCACCTTCTTACCAACAGGCGTTGACGAACAATACTGTCCATGCAAGACCTGTGGCGACAGATAGAACGTAAGTCCTGCTACCACCTCGCCTTCGTAATAGGCATTATACTGAACGATGTGCTTGGGGAAACGGGAATGGAGCAGTTCTATCTCCTCTACCGTATGCACCGGACGCACACCATGACGATCTACCAGGTTATTCTCCAATACGGGCCAAAAGGCACGGAAGTTATCCTCGCGCACCACTGTGACACCCAGTTCGTGAGAATGACGCAGTCTACGCCTACGGTCCTTACGCCAACGCAGGTGTTGCTGCATGAAGATAACCGTACCCACATCCCTTGAGATAACCTTGGCGTGACATAACCAAAAGAGTGGATAGAGGTCTTCCTCGGATGCATGTTGATGATAGACCCAAGGCACAGGCTTATAGACCACCTTTTTGATGCCTGCCGCACGCAACCACTCGTTCAATTCACGAAACAACTGAATGACATCTGCTGCCGTCACGTCGATATCCATTACCAAGCCACCATAGGTCAGTCCCTGATGCGAATACAACGTAGTACCTACGATATTCGCTGGAAGGATGGAATGCAGATGACCTTCAACATAGAACATCAATGAGTGATCAGTAAACCTGTCGGAATGATAGTCCATATAGTTCCTGTAGAATAGGAAAGTGGAATTGCGCGCCTTAGACACATAGCGATCCCACGCAGGTTTATCAGCAGATGTATATCGTTTTATTTCAAACATTTCAGAGCAAATTAATCTCTAAGTTTTGCATAAGGATCAGTACCAAGCACCGTCTTTGCCAGACGTTTGGCTTTATCGCGAAGAGCGTTCACATCATCGCCTACTTCACCATAACAGAGAACGACACCCATGCGGCGACCTTTGTGAGCCTCGGGCTTACCAAAGATGCGGACACGTGTACGGTCTTCTTTCAGGGCTTCTTCCAGATTATAGTCGAGCAGCGAGCGGTCAACAGGCGTAGATGCCTCTTTCGGAGACAGGATAACAGCCGAAGCGCCAGCATGTTCCAGATGGATGCCCGCAATGGGGAGGCCCATCACTGCACGGAAATGAAGCTCAAACTCACTGAGGTTGGTGGTGTGACCCAGTGTCACCATACCCGTATCGTGTGGACGAGGCGACAACTCCGAGAAGATGACCTCGCCCTGTTTCGTCAGGAAGAACTCTACACCCCAGATGCCTGCGCCAGTCAGTGCCTTTGTCACCTTATCAGCCATATACTGAGCCTGTTTCAGAGCCTCATCCGAAATCTTATAGGGCTGCCACGACTCACGATAGTCACCACTCTTCTGTACATGTCCGATAGGCGGACAGAACAGTGTAGGCCATCCATGCTGCTGAGTAACAGTGAGCAGCGTAAACTCTGAATCGAAATCAATGAACTCCTCGATGATGACTTCCTTCACATCACCACGAGAGCCCTCCATTGCTTCCTTGAAAGCCTGTTCCAACTCATCGTCGTTATGTACATAACTCTGACCGTGACCAGATGAAGACATCAGTGGCTTCACTACACAGGGGAAGCCAATCTCATCGGCAGCCGCCTTGAACTCATCAAAAGTCTTAGCGTAGAAATATTTCGCAGTGCGGAGTCCCAGCTCCTTAGCAGCCAAATCACGGATAGCACGACGGTTCATTGTGAAGTTGACGGCACGGGCAGAAGGGACCACCTGAATGCCTTGTTCCTCAAACTGGAAGAGACGTTCCGTACGGATAGCCTCTATCTCGGGCACGATGATATCGGGCTGATGCTTCTTGACGACAGCCTCCAGCGCATCGCCATCGAGCATATTAAACACCTCGCGCTCGTCGGCCACCTGCATAGCAGGCGCATTATCGTAACGGTCGCATGCAATGACATACTGACCTGCACGCATAGCAGCAATCACAAACTCCTTGCCAAGTTCACCTGAGCCTAATAAGAGAATCTTTTTCATCGGTTCTGATACATATTATCGTAATACTTCTGATAGTCTCCAGAGGTGACATTATCAAGCCACTCCTGGTTATCGAGATACCAGCGAACAGTCTTTTCTATTCCTTCCTCGAACTGAAGCGAAGGTTCCCAACCCAGTTCACGCTGCAGCTTCGAGCTGTCGATAGCGTAGCGCAGGTCGTGGCCTGCACGGTCGGTGACATAAGTGATGAGATCCATATCCTCGCCTTCCTTACGTCCCAAGAGACGGTCAACGGTATTGATAACCACTTTGATGATGTCAATATTCTTCCATTCATTGAAGCCACCGATATTATAGGTATCAGCAATCTTTCCTTTATGGAAAATCAGGTCGATAGCACGGGCATGATCTACCACATAGAGCCAGTCGCGCACGTTCTCACCCTTACCATAGACAGGCAGAGGCTTACGATGACGGATGTTATTGATGAAGAGAGGAATCAGCTTCTCAGGGAACTGATAAGGACCGTAGTTATTAGAACAATTGGTCACCACCACCGGCATACCATAAGTATCGTGGAAAGCACGCACGAAGTGATCGCTCGATGCCTTAGAGGCGCTGTAAGGAGAATGAGGATTATACTTCGTGGTCTCCAAGAAGAATTTTTCTCCGTAAGCCAGATGATGCTCTGCAGAAGAAGCCGTTGTAGTAAACGGGGGTTCGATACCCTCGGGATGCGTCAGTTCCAGTGCACCATACACCTCGTCGGTAGAGATATGATAGAAACGTTTGCCCTCATATTTCTCAGGCAGAGACTCCCAATAGAGCTTGGCAGCCTGGAGGAGCGACAGTGTGCCCATCACGTTGGTGCGTGCAAAGGTGAAAGGATCCTTGATACTACGATCCACATGACTCTCTGCTGCCAGATGGATGATACCGTCAACCTTCTTATCCTGCATCAGCTTGTAGAACGCATCGAAATCGCAGATATCCATCTTCACGAATTCGTAGTTAGGCTTATCCTCGATATCCTTGAGGTTAGCCAGGTTACCTGCATAGGTCAGCTTATCCAGATTGATGATATGATACTCTGGATACTTGTTCACGAAAAGGCGCACCACATGACTTCCAATAAAGCCTGCACCACCGGTAATGACAATGTTCTTCATAAATTTATGATGTTATTTGTTTTTATTCTTCAGTTTGCTGAACAGCGTCAGCGCAATATAAACCACGAAACAGATGCCATAGGTCTGGGCGGCATCGTCCCACGTCTTATCGAGTCCCACGATATATGATATTAACGTAAGAACAGCGGCAACTATTGTGCCAGTGATAAAATCTATTAGATATTCTTTCATCTTCTACGTGGATCTTCTAAGGTTATTACCTCCATATCCTTGAATGCGGAGCCGTCGACTGTCAGGCGTACCAGCGTACGTTCCTTGTGCCATCCCTGCAATCCTGCTGCCCCTGGATTGATATGAAGCAGCTTCAATGTCGGGTCGTATTTTACCTTCAATATATGCGAATGCCCTGCAATGAACAACTGAGGCGGATTGGTATAGAGCGTACGCATCACCGAGTGGTCGTAATTGCCTGGATAACCACCTATATGCTTAATCAGCACATCTACATCCTCGCACTTAAAACGGTTGATCTCACGATACATCAGTCGCAGGTCGCCTCCGTCGCAGTTACCACAGACAGCCCTGAACGGACGGAACTCAGCCAACCGGTCGGCCACCTCCACACTACCGATATCGCCTGCGTGCCAAATCTCGTCGCAGGATTCGAAATAGTGCAGGTACTTATCGTCCCAGTAGCTGTGTGTATCGCTGATGATGCCGATTCGTTTCATTTGAGGTTTGAAGTTGAGATTTGAGGTTTAAGGTTTCAGGTTCAACTTCTTTCTGACAAAGTCAGCAATCAGACGGGCTGTTTCTACGGAGCCCATAGCACTGGAATCAATGCAGAGGTCATAGCTAGCGGCATGGCCCCAGTGTTTGCCTGTATAGTAATTATAGTAGGATGCACGACGGCTCTCCACCTGCTGGATGCGTTTCACAGCTTCATCGTACGTTACATTCTTTTCCTTCATAAAAAGTTGGGCACGCGCTTCGATAGGAGAAGTAATGAATACATTGACTACATCGTCGAAATCACGCAACACATAGTCAGCACAACGTCCTACAAAGACGCACGAGCCTTCTAGAGCAGCCTTGATGATAGCATCACTCTGGAACTTAAACAGACTCTCTTGCGAAAAATTGCTCTGATAGAAGTTGCTACCCCCACCCCAATTATTGCTATACGGCAGATGGAAGAATGAGCGCAAAAAGCCCTTTCGCTCATCGCTCTGTTTGAAGAACTCCTCAGAGAAGCCACTCTCCTTGGCTGCCAGGTTCAGTAGTTCACGGTCGTAGTATTTGGCATGAAACTCCTCAGCCAGCAGTCTCCCGATTTCCAGTCCGCCAGCGCATACCTGACGTCCAATGTTAATGATAATCTTTTTGTCCATAAGACTTGAATTTTCTGATATGCCACATCAATATAGGGATGGTAAAAGCAAATGCGATAAAGTCGCTCGCAGGCATTGCATACCATACACCATCGAGATCCCAGAACAGTGGGAAGACATAGGCCATAGGCAGCAAGAATATCAGCTGACGTGCCAGCGAGAGGAAGATGCTGATCTTCACTTTTCCTATACATTGGAAGAAGTTGGTGATGACGGCCTGAGAGCCCACCACAAAGAACACCAGCATATCGAGTACGATACCATGTGCCGACATCTCGAGCAACACGGGATCAGTAGTAAAGATTCGAGCCATCTCATGAGGGAAGAGCATCGACAGTGCCCAGCCTACCAGCAGGATACCCGTAGCCACCGCGATGGCCAGCCACACGCAGCGCATCATACGGTCGTACTTCTGTGCACCATAGTTGTACCCTACGATGGGCTGCATACCCTGTGTGACGCCCATCACAAACATAAAGAACACCATGACCATCGAGTTGGCTATCGAATACGCACCCACAGCCATATCGCCACCATAGCGCACAAACTGATTGTTCATGAAAATCACGATGACGCACGATGTGCTCTGCATCAGGAAGGGCGATACGCCAATGGCGATAATATTCCTCACCAGGTCAGCCTTCAGTTTGTATATGCCTCGTTTCAGATGCAGCAGTTCACGCTTGTCGCTGAGTATCCACATCTGCCAGCAGAGTGCCAGCGACTGCGACAGCACCGTAGCCAATGCCGCTCCTCGGATACCCCAGCGGAACCACCACACAAAGGCCATGACCAGCACGATGTTACACCCCACGGTAAACAGCGTGGCATACATCGCATGACGCGGTTTTCCTGCAGCCCTCAGCACGGCATTCATACCGAAGTACATGTGGGTTACCATGTTTCCAAGCAGAATCACCTGCATGAACTCACGGGCATAGGGCAACGTAGCATCTGATGCACCAAAGAAACGCAGGATAGGGTCAAGGAATATCAGGCTGACAGCCATAAACAGGAACCCCACGATGGTATTCAATGTCACGGTGTTACCCAGAAGATGCTGAGCCGTCTGATAGTCGCGCTGACCCAGTTTCACGCTGATACATGTCGAGGCGCCCACACCCACAGCAGCACCGAAGGCTGCACTCAGGTTCATAAAGGGGAAGGTGATACCCAGACCGGCAATTGCCTCAGGCCCTACGACCTGACCAATCACCGAACGGTCAATGATATTATAAAGCGAACTGGCCACCATCGCCACCATTGCTGGCAGGGCATACTGCCATAGCAGTTGCCCCACAGGCTTCTGTCCCAGTTCCAGTGCTTTCTGTCTATTATCCATAATTCAAGTTGCAAAGATACGAAAAAAAAGGTAAAAGGTAAAAGTGAAAAGTGAAAAATTTGCTTCCACCGTTGATTTTATCCGTTTTCTTTTGTCAGATAGTAATAAAAAACGTATCTTTGCAGTCAATAAACTATAAAACATGAAACAACTGACATGGCTGTTGCTGGCACTCCTATGTACACTCTCAGCATCGGCTGCAAAAATTAAATATCCAGGCAAAAAGACCTATATCTATCGCTACACGCTAGCAGACAAGGCTCATTCCGACTTCTCTTTAGAGAAGCCCTTACAGTTTCTTTCAGCCAAGAGCATACAGCGACGCACCCGACAGGGACTGGCTATCGACTCTACCGACCTGCCTGTGAGCAGCGCCTATATCAAGAAGTTTATACGCAAAGGAACGAAAGTCATCGGCACCAGTCGATGGCAGAACACCGTATTGGTTCAGGCCCACGACTCCCTAACCCTTGAGGCGCTTGCCTCACTACCGATAGTACGCCAAGCCAAGTGTGTATTCGTTTCGCCAGACTCCATTGAGCACCCAGGCGATGTACGTTGGAACGTACACAAGGAGTTCAACCGATGGGACTCAGTCAAGAACGATCCCTATGGTATGGCAAGACAGCAGATTGAGATGCTTCAGGGCCACAAGCTCCATGAGATGGGCTTCCGAGGACGAGGTGTCACCATTGCCATCCTTGACGGTGGATTTCAGAACTACGACCGTATCCCAGCCTTCGGCAACACACAAATCATAGGCACCCGCGACTTCGTAGCCACAGCAATCCCCATTGTTAACGATGACCCATCGGCACGTTCCCCCATCCACCAGATAGACCACGGCACGAAAGTCCTTTCTGCGATGGCTGCTCAAGCCAACGAGGTTATCACGGGTACAGCGCCAGAAGCTTCGTTTTGGCTACTGCGATGCGAAGACCCCAACACCGAACAGCCTGTTGAGGAAGACTATTGGACTATGGCTGCTGAGATGGCCGACTCTGTGGGAGCCGATATCATCAACTCCTCACTAGGTTACTACGCCTTCGACGGCGGGCGAGGCAACTACCGTCTGCAGGATCTTGACGGGCAGACGGCTTTTATCTCGCGTACTGCCTCCATGCTGGCCAGAAAGGGCATCATCCATTGCAACTCTGCTGGCAACTCAGGCATGGGACCGTGGAAGAAGATTGGCGTACCTGCCGATGTACGCGATATACTCACCATAGGTGCCACCGACCGTAAACAGCAGCTCGCCGCCTTCTCAAGCATCGGTCCCTCGCAGGACGGGCGCATCAAGCCTGACGTAGTGGCTCAGGGAGCACCTGCCGTATTACTCTCTGGGCGAGGCACACTGGTTCACGACATGGGAACTTCGTTCTCTACACCCATCGTCTGCGGATTGGTGGCCTGTCTGTGGCAGGCTCTGCCTAACAAAACGGCCCTACAACTCATCGACATTATCCGTCGCAGTGCTAACCAATATAACGAACCCACCAACCTCTATGGCTTTGGCATTCCTGATTTCTGGAAAGCGTACGAAAAAGAGGTGAGAAGGGAGAGGTGAGAAGTTATGAGTGAGAAGACCTATTCATTATACGAGCTAAACGGCTTGGTGCGCCAAGTCATTGAGCAGACCATCGCTCATGAGTATTGGGTGGAGGCGGAGCTGTCGGAATGTCGTGTGAACAGAGGTCATTGCTTTATGGAACTCATTCAGAAAGATGAGCGAAGCAACACGCCCGTGGCACGTGCCTCAGCCAAATGCTGGCAGAGCACATGGTCTATGTTAGCCCCATATTTTGAACGTGCTACCGGACAACCACTTCATGCAGGACTGAAAGTGCGCCTACAGGTCTACGCACAATTTCATGAGGCCTACGGCTTCTCGTGGATTATCACAGATATAGACCCCACTTACACCCTAGGCGATATGGCGCGCCGTCGTCAGGAGATTATCCGTCAGCTGAAGGAAGAGGGCGTCTTCGACCTACAAAAAGAGCTTCGTTTGCCCCTCTTCTGCCTGAACATCGCCGTTATATCCAGTGAGACGGCAGCCGGTTATGGTGACTTCGTCAACCAACTGGCCGACTCCCCTTACGACTTCCATACTCAGCTCTTCCCTGCTACTATGCAGGGCGAAGGGGTGGAGACAAGCATTATCCATGCGCTAGAAAAAATCTATTCTCTCACCTCTCACCTCTCATCTCTCACCTCTCAATTCGACGCAGTCGTAATTATAAGAGGCGGAGGTGCTACTGCCGATCTCTCTGGTTTCGACACCCTGGCATTGGCAGAAAACGTGGCTCAGTTCCCACTGCCTATCATCACTGGTATAGGCCATGACCGCGATGAGAGTATCCTTGACATGGTGAGTCATACGCGAGTAAAAACGCCCACAGCCGCAGCACAGCTGCTTATCTCGCATCTTGACATCACCGCCCAGCGCATCGACACCTGCGCAGAGCGCATCAATACCTTCTTCACCCTACTCAAGTCGCGCGAGGAAGCCCGTATTGACAAACTCGCCTCTTACCTCTCACCACTCATCGCTCACTTCTTAGAACGAGAACGTCACCGCCTGGAAATGCTGGAACAACGTGCCCGTGCCCTAGACCCTACCCTTTTACTCAAGCGCGGCTACAGCATCACCCTGCACAATGGCCACCTGCTACGCGACCCAGCCCTACTGAAACCAGGCGACGAAATAGAAACCCGCCTCGAAAAAGGCAACATAATATCAAAAGTATGACCTACGAAGAATCACTGAAGCAGTTAGAACAGATCGTCAGCAAGATGGAATCTGGCGAATACAGTATCGATCAACTCGCTGAGCAGCTTAAGACAGCCCAGCAGCTCATTGCTCAATGCAAAGAGAAATTATACAAAACTGATACAGAAATTAAGAAAATATTGGAAAAATGTTAGAAAAACTTGCAAGTTAACAGAAATATGTCTATCTTTGCACGAAAATCATAAACAAAAAACAAGAGATGAAAAACTTAGACTGGAAGAACCTTTCCTTTGGCTACATGCCAACCGATTACAATGTCCGTTGCTATTATCGTGACGGCAAATGGGGAGAAATTGAAGTTTGTTCTGACGAATATCTGAAACTGCATATGGCAGCTACCTGTCTGCACTACGGACAGGAGGCTTTCGAAGGTCTGAAGGCTTATCGCTGTAAGGACGGTAAGGTACGTACCTTCCGTGTAAAGGACAATGCAGAGCGCCTGCAGTCAACATGTCGCGGCATCATGATGCCCGAAGTTCCCACAGAACTCTTCACTGAGATGGTCAACAAGGTGGTACGTCTCAACCAGGAGTGGATTCCCACTTACGAAAGCGGTGCTACCCTTTATATCCGTCCGCTCCTTATCGGTACCAGCGCACAGGTTGGCGTTCATCCCGCTAAGGAATACTGCTTCCTGATTTTCGTAACACCTGTAGGTCCATACTTCAAGGGTGGTTTCTCAAGCAATCCTTACGTTATCGTTCGCGATTACGACCGCTCTGCACCTCTCGGCACAGGTAAATATAAGGTAGGTGGTAACTATGCTGCCAGCCTCTTTGCCAACAATCTGGCTCACGAGAAGGGCTATGCTTGCGAATTCTACCTTGATGCTAAGGAAAAGAAGTA
>CAZIKA010000072.1:0-12472 GCA_964539705.1 uncultured Prevotella sp.
TCGAAACCATGCAGGTATTGAAGGATGCTGCCTCAGCTTCTATCTATGGTAGCCGTGCTGCCAATGGTGTTGTCATCATTACCACCAAGAAGGGTAAGAAGGGCGACAAGATTAACATCGACTTCAATGCTTCTATTTCTGTAGCATGGATGTCGCAGAAGATGAAGTTGCTCAACAGTCAGCAGTATGCCACAGCCCTTGTACAGGCTGCTCTCAACGATGGTAAAGACCCTGTTGAGTATGCTAAGAACTATGGTCTCGGCCTGAACGTTGAGAACGGCACGCCCATCTCTGTTTACAATCCTGTAACGGGTATGATGGACGCTTACAATGTAGGCGGCTACTACGACGGTTTTATGAATGCCAACAAGACCATGCCATACAGCAATACCGACTGGGTTGACGAAATCGGCCGCACCGGTATCACACAGAACTACGACATCTCTTTCTCCAAGGCTTCTGACAAGACCACCATGCTCTTCTCAGCCGGTTACAAGAAAGCACTTGGTGTACTGAAGCACACCGACTTCGAGAACTTCTCAGCCCGCTTCAACAGCAGCTATAAACTCAACAGCATTGTAACTGTCGGCGAGAATGCGCAGTTCTCTTATTCTAATAATGTAGATGCTGCTCCTCTAGAGAATGCTCTGAAGATGGCTCCTACACTTCCTGTCTATGAAATCGATGGTGTCACCTTCTCTGGTCCTGTCGGTGGTATGAGTGACCGTCAGAACCCCATGCGCGAACTTTATCACAACAAGGACAACCGTCTGAAGAAGTGGCGCATCTTTGCCAACGCCTACGTTGACATCGCTCCCATCAAGGGTTTGCTGATTCGCTCTAACTTCGGTATCGACTATACCAATAGTTACATCCGCGCACTGACTCACACCTGGCACTCTGACGTTGTCAACAATGCAACTAATGCCAGTGAGCTGGCTCAGACCCACAGCACCAAGTGGACTTGGTCGAACACTGTTCAGTATAACTTCGACATTGTCGAGAACCACAACCTCAACGTCTTGGTTGGTCTGGAGGCTCACCAGGACAATGGTATCGACTTCGCAGGTCGCCGTGTTGACTATCCTTTGGAGACACTCGACTATATGTGGCCCAGCGCAGGCACAGGTATTCAGACTGTTCGTGGTGCCGGCGACGGCTATAAGCTGATGTCTTACTTCGGAAAGATTGACTACAACTGGAACGACCAGTTGCTGGCTTCGTTCACCCTGCGTCACGACGGTTCCAGCCGTTTCGGTAAGAATCATCAATATGGTACTTTCCCATCCGTATCACTCGGTTATCGCCTGTCCAAACACATCAAGGCTGACTGGCTGCGCGATTGGAAGATCCGTGTCAGCTATGGTGTCACGGGTAATCAGGGTATGAATTCCAACACGGCACACTATGGACTCTATATCGCTGACTACGGTTCCAGCCGTGAGAACTCCACAGCCTACGACCTCAACCTTCAGGGCTCAGGAACACTGCCTTCCGGTTACTACAAGTCACAGTCTGCCAACGAAGACCTGAAATGGGAGTCATCCTCACAGTGGAACTTCGGTACCGACTTCTCACTCTTCGGAGGCGACCTCTATGGTTCATACGACCTCTTCTTCAAGGAGACGAAGGACATGCTCGTACAGCCCGCCTTCCTCGGTGCTATCGGTTTCGGTGGTCAGACTTGGATCAACGGTCCTACACTGAAGAACTGGGGTATGGAGTTCAACCTGGGCTATCGCCACACCACGTCTTACGGACTTTCTTACGACATCACAGGAAATGTTGACTTCTTCCGTTCTAAGGTGACCTATCTGCCTGAGAAGTCAAAGAACTCTTACGAGCACAACGACTACCACAACCTGTCACAGGACGGCAAGGCCTACGGTTCACGCATCGGTTATGTGGTTGAGGGTCTCTACCAGTCGCGCGAAGAAGTGCTGGCCAGTGGCCAGGCTGGTGCCCGCGTAGGCGGCTTGAAATATGCTGACCTCAACGGTGATGGCAAGATCAACGAGGCCGACCGCACATGGGTATTCAATCCAGTGCCCAATTTCTCTTACGGTTTCAATGTAAACCTGGGTTACAAAGACTTCGACTTCACCATGTTCTGGCAGGGTGTATCTGGTGTTGATGTCATCAACGACCAGAAGTTCCAGACCGACTTCTGGAGCATCACCGATGCCGGTTCCAACAAGGGTGAGCGCGTTGTTCAGGCTTGGACTCCAGCAAACAGCGGTTCGGGCATTCCTGCTCTGACCACCTCTAACGGTGCCGACGAGGGACGTATGTCGTCTTACTTTGTTGAGAACGGTTCTTACGTCAAGTTGCGTACCCTGCAGTTGGGCTACCGTCTGCCATCCAACCTCGTCAAGAAGTTGCTGCTCTCCAGTGCCCGCGTTTATCTCTCTGGCGACAACCTGCTGACCATCAAGTCAAGTTCACTGACCTGCTCCGATCCTGAGAGCACAGCATGGAGTTATCCTCACACCGCTTCCTTCACATTCGGAATACAACTTGGATTCTGATAGAGTTAAGAGTTAAGAAGTAAGAATTAAGAATTAAAAGAACAATGAAAAAGATTAATATATATATTGCAACGCTGCTGCTTTCTGTCTTTGCAGTGTCTTGTAGCGTGGATGACGTGAAGCCTCAGGGTACGCTCGATGAAGAAACGGCGTTCTCAAGCCCAGAGAAACTGGTCACCGCAGCATACGCCAAACTGGGCGATGACTGGTATTCCTATCCCTTCAATCTGTGGCCATACGGCGATATGAGTGCCGATGACTGTCTGAAGGGCGGTTCTGGTGAAAACGATACAGGTTATCACCCCATGGAGATTTTCTCTACCTTGCAACCCGACCGTGGTGAATTCGACGAGTTGTGGTATCAGCTCTATAGTGCTATCTCCCGTTGCAACCGTGCTTTGGAAGCCATGCAGAATGTGGAGGAGACTGCTAATATCAAGCAACTGAAGGCTGAGACTCGTTTCCTTCGTGCCCATTTCTATTACAAGTTGCAGCAGATGTGGTATGAAGTGCCTTTCATCACTGAAGGTATGGACAATGCCACTATCGAGGCTACTCCACAGAGTTCGCACGACGACCTCATGCAGTTGATTATCGACGACTTCCAATATGCTTACGAAAATCTGGCAGAGGCCGATCCAGGCAAGACTGGACGTGCCCACAAGGTGGCTGCCGCTGCCTATCTCGCCAAGGTTTATCTGAACTGGGCATACGGTGACGGCTACGAAGCTAACACGGGCTATGCTCATGTTGACCAGGCAAAAATCAAGAAGGTGATTGAATATACCGAAGTGGTCAAGAATTCAAAATACGACTATCTCGACACCTATGGTCATATCTTCCTGCAGGACTATGCCAACTCTTGCGAGAGTATCTTTGCCGTACAGCACTCTGGTAAGGCCGACGACGGTACGCTCTACGGACGTGCCAACTGGTCGAACATGCTGAATGGTGTATGGCTCATGTGGTCGTGCGGTTGGGACTTCCACAAGCCTTCACAGAACCTCGTGAACGCCTTCAAGACCAAGAACGGTCTGCCTATGGATAATTTCGACGAGGATCATAATGCCATCCTCACTTTGGGTGCCGACACAAAGTACAAGTACGACCCACGTCTGTTCCACACCGTCGGTATGCCTACCTATCCTTACAAATACGAGGCTGATTTCACCCTGGAGAAGAAGAACAGCCGTACTCCTAACACCTACGGTTACTACTGCTCTATGAAGGAGATTCCTCAACGTTCTAAGGGTGAGACCTACGACAACCCCTGGCAGGCATTTGCCCAGAACGACTACGTGCTGCGCTATACAGATGTGATGCTGATGCGTGCCGAGGCCCTCATCGAGAGCGGTGACTTTAACGGCGAGGCTTTGGAAATCATCAACACCATCCGCGACCGTGCAGCAAAAGACATCAATGCGAAGTCACTTATCGGCTATGCTAAGGATCAGTGCGAAATCAGTAAGTACGGTAACTTCGCCTCTAAGGACGATGCTCGCAAGGCTCTGCGCTGGGAACGCCGTGTAGAACTGGCTATGGAAGGACACCGCTTCTTCGACCTGCGTCGTTGGGGTATGCTCTCTGAAACGCTCAATGCTTACTTCGCTTCTGAAAAGACCGACGAATACGATGGTCAGACCTATGCCCTCTACTATAAGGATGCCTTCTTCACCAAGGGTAAGAACGAGTATTTCCCCATCGCATCTAACCAGATGAACTATGTTCAGGGACTCTACCATCAGAATAAAGGCTATTAAGAATTAAAAAATTGAAGAACTGAAAAATTAAAGTAATTATGAAGACTATATATAATAAAATAGGTGCAGCACTAATGGGCGTCCTGCTGTTGGCTTCCTGTCAGAACAGAGACCTTCCAGGTTCTGCTGCCATGCAATTGCCAGCTCCCGATGTCACCACCATCTCTGGTGCAGCCAGCGGTGCTAACGATTACGACTACACGCTCACCTGGTCACAGGTTCCAACAGGTGCACAAATGCAGGTGGCTGTCTTCAAGAATGGTTCACAGACTCAGGGTCTGACTACTATTGAGGGTAATTCCTTCACACTCAAGAATCTGGAGACGAACCAACTCTACGAGTTCCTCTTCAAATATACCAATGGCGATGCTACCTCTAAGGGTGTGATGACCAGCTACACACGTGGTGGTGCTACAGCCCCAGAGAACCTGAAGATGACTCAGGTAGATATCTCTGACGATGAGCACAATCTGGAAATCACTTGGAATGCAGCAGAGGATGCTACTTCCTATATTCTCACATTGGTCAACGGCGATGGTTCTAAGAAGATTACTGAAACCGTTACCGGCACTTCCTACACCATCAAGGGTGTTGAGATGAAGGAACGTTGGGAAGCAACCCTCATTGCTCAGAATGCCGAGGGTAAGGCGCTGCCTATCTCTGCTTCTACCAAGATTGGTGGTAAGATTCCAGCCTTCCTGTCTGAATATGCTACTCCCGAGGAACTGCTGGAGAAAGGCGATGATGACGAAGCCTCAGCATGGCTCTGGTTCCAGGAAACTTATCCAAAGGGGGAATATGTTTACTTTGGAAATATCAGCACCGTTGAAAATATCGAAGACTACCGCATGCTCTTCTGGTTGCGCGACTTTGACGAGGGAAGTGCTGACGATGTTTGGAATTTCTCAGACGTAGCCAAGAATGCAGCTCCTGTTATCGAGCAGTATGTCAAGAATGGTGGCAACCTGCTGCTGTGGTCGTATGCCGTGCCATACATCGGAACCATCAACCGTGTTAAAACATCTCTCCTTCGCACAGCTCCAGGCGTTGATGTTGGTCGTGGAAATATCAATCACGATGTTTGGAAAATGGGAGTCTGTGTAAACACTGGCAAGTTCTCCATGGACTACAGCAAACATGCTATCTATGAGGGAATCCCTGTTGAGAAGATCAACGACGAGTGCTTTGCTGCTATCGCCATGAAGGGTGATGGTTGGACAGAGAACCACAATATTCTATTCTTTGATATTCCAGGTATTCTGACCGAATTGGATAACGATACGGAAGAGTGCTACAAGTCGATTACTGAGGAATATGGTATCTATCCTCTCGGCACATGGGATAGTCAAGTGAAGTGGGTCAGCCAGTTGAACGTCTGGGAGGCCAAGGGTGCCGAGAAGGCTCCTGATGGATTCCAGAAGGGTTGCGGCACCGTGCTCTGCATCGGTAATGGTGGTTGCGAGTTCTCTATGAAGAACGAGGATGGCACTAACGATATCAGCGCCCACCCCAAGAACAACTCTTGTCAGGACAATATTCTGAAGCTGGCTAAGAACAGCATCGAATACCTGATGTCTATCTAAGACATCTAGTTAGTAAAGTTGGTTAATAGTAGTTTTTAGTTTAGTAAAAGGAAAGATTGTATTTCAGGATAACCAACAAACAGAGAGCCCAGGGAAGAATTTCCTTGGGCTTTTTTTGCTACTATTAATGGTAGCAATTTTTTCTCTTAATGGTAGCAATTTTTTTCCTTAAATGATAGCGGAAAACGATTTTTTATTATCTTTGCAGTGCAAAACAAAATTATCAGCTCACATGAGGAAAATCATCTGGATGCTTTTCGCACTGCTCCTACTGCTCACTTCCTGCTCTGACAGCAAGAAGATATATAAAATAGGTGTATCGCAATGTTCTGCTGGGCCTTGGCGCGACAAAATCAACAACGAGATGCTGGCGGCACAGCACCTTTATGACCACGATGTGAAGGTTTCCATCGTCTGTGCTTACGATGACACCAAACGGCAAATCCAGCAAATCGACAGCATGGCAGATGCCGGCATCGACCTGCTGGTGGTAGCTCCCAACGAGGCAGAGCCTACTGGCGAGGCGCTTGCTCGCATCAAAGCACGTGGCATACCCGTCATCTGTTTCGACCGCACAGTTGACGAAAATAGTTATACCGCCTTTATCGGAGGCAGCAATGTGGAGGCGGGACGTGCCATCGGTGTCAATGTCCTTGACGTGGCTCACGGCATCAAAGACCACAAGCCCTTCATCATGGAGATTACAGCCCTGATGAGCAGTTCGCCTGCCCAAGAGCGCCACAAGGGTTTTGCACAGGCCATGCAGGGGCACGACGAGGTGGAATATGTCTGTCGTGAAGGCGACTGGAGTTCCGACACCCCATACCGCATCGCATTGGAGCAGATACATACGGGTCATCTGCCCGATATCGTGTTTTGCCATAACGACGGTATGGCTACAGGAGTCTATCGTGCCGTTGCCGAGACCAAAACAGAAGACCGCATCAAGATTTTCGGCATCGACGGCATGCCAGGCGAAGGATTGGAATATGTGCAGTTAGGTCATCAGTTGGCAAGCTATGTCTATCCCACGGGGGGTGCTGAAATCATCAAACTGGCCATCAACATCCTGACCGGCAAGCCCTATAAGCGTCAGAACACGCTGGACGGCATCTTAGTGGTGAAGGAAAACGTATGGCCAATAGCAACGACCACCAAGAAACTGCTTCAACAGAACAAAGACCTCGTCACCATACAAGACAAGCTGGAGGACTATTTAGGACTTTACAACGTGCAGCACAAGATGCTCATCGGCAGTATCATCCTCATCGCCATGCTCATCATAGCCATAGGTGCCCTGCTATATGCCTATTGGCAGACCCGTCGGGCCATTCGCCAACGCCAAGCCCTCAACGAGGAAGAGACACAGCTCTACACCCATGTGGCACAGCACCCAAAACGCTCGCTGTTAGAGATTGCCGAGCAGGACATGCCTACGCCACGCTCGCAGGACGTCATCTTCGCAGAACAGCTGAAGGAGGCCATCCGCCTGAAGATGGGCAATGCTAATCTGAAAGTGGATGATTTAGGCGAATCAATGGGGCTGAGCCGTGTACAACTGTACCGCCGAGTCAAGTCTATTACAGGTCTGACACCAGTCGAATTGCTCCGCACGATGCGTCTGCAACAAGGCTACGCATTACTCTGCACTACCACCAAGACCGTTCAGGAGATAGCCTACGAGGTAGGCTTCGGCACCCCAGGTTATTTTTCGAAATGTTTCAAGCAACAATACGGCAAATACCCCATGGACTTGCGACAGGACGGGCAAAGTGAACAGAATTGACATAATAGTCAACATTTGTTCCATGAAACATTTTTTTTAGTATGCGAACGATTTTTTCTAATCGCTCGCATATTTTTATAGTACTTTTGCGATAGTTTAATTTTCAAGAGTACTAACCAATAATTACAAGCAAATGAAACAAGCGAAAAGAATCACTTTGAGTTTCCTCTCCATGCTGCTTTGTACTATAATGTACGCGCAGGAGATTGCTGGTAACGTCACCGATGCCACAGGCGAACCTGTCATCGGTGCTACCGTCATGGAGAAAGGAACATCGAATGGTACCGTTACTGATTTCGACGGTAACTTCAAGTTGAAGGTTGATGCTGGGAAAACACTCGTGTTCACCTACATCGGCTATCAGACACAAGAGCTCCCTGCTGCCAACGGCATGAAGGTGGTGATGCAGGACGACGCTTTCTCGCTCAACGAAGTGGTGGTGACAGGTTATACCACCCAGCGCAAGGCCGACCTGACGGGTGCCGTATCGGTAGTCAGTGTTGGCGAACTGGCCAAGCAGAACGAGAACAACCCCATCAAAGCCATGCAGGGTCGTGTACCAGGTATGAACATTTCGGCCGATGGTGCTCCCTCTGGTAGTGCCACCGTCCGCATTCGTGGTATCGGTACGCTGAACAACAACGACCCACTCTACATCATCGACGGTGTGCCCACCAAGGCTGGTATGCACGAGTTGAATGGTAACGACATCGAGTCTATTCAGGTATTGAAGGATGCTGCCTCAGCCTCTATCTATGGTAGCCGTGCTGCCAATGGTGTGATCATCATCACTACCAAGAAGGGAAAGGAAGGAAAGATTAAGATTGACTTCGATGCCAGCGTGTCTGTACAGACCTACGCCCACAAGATGGATGTGCTCAATGCCAAGGAGTTCGGTCAGGTGATGTGGCAGGGATATGTCAACGACGGTCTCGACCCTAACCAGAACGGTTTGGGTTATCGCTACGACTGGGGTTACAACTCACAGGGCGTTCCCACACTGAATGGCATCACCATGAACAAGTATCTCGACGTAGCAGGTACCACTCCTGCTGCCGATACAGATTGGTTTAAAGAGACTACTCGTACAGGTGTCATCCAGCAGTATAACGTATCGCTGAGCAGTGGTTCTGAGAAGAGCTCTTCGTTCTTCTCCGTTGGTTACTATGGCAACAAGGGTATCATCAAGCAGTCAGACTTCAACCGTATCTCTGCTCGTATGAATACCGAATTCAAATTGCTGAAGATCAAGGACCTCGACGTGATTACCGTAGGTGAGCACTTCACCCTTAACCGCACTAGCGAGGTGGCTGCCCCAGGCGGTTTCCTCGAGAATGTACTGCAGTTCAACCCCTCGCTGCCCATCCGCACCATCAATGGTGACTATGCCGGTCCCGTAGGTGGTTATCCCGACCGCGAGAACCCAATGGCACGTCTCGACCGTAATGCCGACAACCGTTACACCTACTGGCGCTTGTTTGGCGATGCCTATATCGACATCAATCCTCTGAAGGACTTCCATATCCGTTCTACCTTCGGTCTGGACTACAGTCAGAAGGAACAGCGTATCTTCACCTATCCTGTCACAGAGGGTACGGTCGCCAACCCCATCAATGCCGTAGAAGGCAAGCAGGAGCACTGGACCAAGTGGATGTGGAACGCCATTGCCACCTACAATCTGGAGATTGGCAAGCATCGTGGCGATGCCATGGTGGGTATGGAGATTAACCGCGAGGACGACAAGTGGATCAGTGGCAAGAAATACGACTATGCCATACTGAACCCAGACTACATGTGGCCCAACGCCGGTGTCGGCGAGGCAGAGGCCTATGGTAACGGCGGAGGTTTCACACTGGTATCATTCTTCGGTAAGGTGAACTATACCTATGACGACAAATATATGGCTTCGTTCACGATCCGTCACGACGGTTCCAGCCGTTTCGGTAAGAACCACCGCTACGGTACGTTCCCCTCTATCTCTGCAGGTTGGCGCATCAATCAGGAGAAGTTCCTGAAAGATGTCACATGGATTGACAACCTGAAGCTGCGCGCCTCATGGGGTCAGACTGGTAACCAAGAGATTGACAACATTGCACGCTACACCATTTTCGAGAGTAACTATGGTGAGGCAGGCTTCGGCGGCCAGAGCTATGGTACCAGCTACGACATTCAAGGCACCAACGGTGGTCAGCAACTGCCCAGCGGTTTCAAACGTAACCAGTTGGGTAACGACGACCTGAAGTGGGAGACCACCACACAGACCAACCTCGGTTTCGACTTCGGTTTCTTCCGCAATGCCCTCTATGGTTCATTCGAGTGGTATTACAAGAAGACCAAGGATATTCTGGTGTTCATGCCTGGTATCGGTGTGATGGGTGAGGGTTCCAGTCAGTGGATCAATGCCGGCGAGATGCTCAACAAGGGTATCGAACTCAACCTCGGCTATCGTGGCGAGATTGGTGCTTTCTCATACGACATTGCTGGAAACATCGGTACCTATCGTAACGAAATTACCAAGATTCCTGAGACATTGGCTGCCAACGGAACCTTCGGAGGTAACGGTGTAAAGAGCGTTATCGGTCATCCGATGGGTGCTCAGGTGGGGTATGTCTATGACGGTATCTTCAAGAGTCAGGCCGAAATCGACAACCATGCTCAGCAGGATGGTGCCGGTCTGGGGCGCATCCGTTGGAAGGATTTGAACAACGACGGTGTCATCAACGAGAAAGATCAGGATTGGATCTATTCACCAGTACCCGATTTCACATGGGGTCTCAATATCTATTTGCAATATAAGAGCTTCGACCTCACCATGTTCTGGCAGGGTGTGCAGGGTGTTGACGTCATCAGCGACCTGAAGAAACAAACTGACCTCTGGAGTGGTCTGAACATCTCGAACCTGAACAAGGGCCGTCGCCTACTCGATGCCTGGAGTCCTAACAACATGGGATCCAACATCCCAGCCGTCAGCACGATGGATAACAATAACGAGAAACGTGTCTCTACCTATTTCGTCGAGAACGGTTCATACGCTAAGTTGCGCACTCTCCAGTTGGGTTATAACTTCCCCAAGAGCATCTGCGACAAGATTCATCTGTCACGTCTGCGCCTGTATCTCTCAGCCCAGAACCTGCTGACCATCAAGAGCAAGAAGTTCACGGGCGTTGATCCTGAGAATGCCAACTTCGGCTATCCTATTCCTCTCAACGTAACGTTTGGTCTCAATGTTTCATTCTAAATCAAAGCGCAATATGAAAAAGCTATTATATATCATCTGTGCCATCAGCATTGCATGCACATTCACTGCCTGCGACAAATTTCTGGATGAGCACACTCCACAGGGTACGCTGAGCGACGAGCAGGCCAAGACCCCTGAAAATGCTGAGGCCATGGTAGTTTCTGCCTATGCCATCTTCACCACTGCCGAGGATATCAACTCATCGTTCTCGATGTGGAACTTCGACGTACGTTCCGACGATGCCTACAAAGGCGGTTCGGGTACGAGCGACGGTGACGTATTCCATCAGTTAGAGGTTGAACAGGGTGTGCTCACCACCAACTGGAACCTCAACGACATCTGGGTTCGTCTTTATAATTCACTCTCGCGTGTAAACAGTGCCATCGCACTGCTCAACACCACCGATGACAGCTATCAGATGAAGAGCCAGCGCCTGGCAGAGATGAAGTTCCTGCGCGCCTATGCTCATTTCCTGTTGAAGCGTCTGTTCAAGAACATTCCTTTCGTGGTGAACGAGAATCTGAGCTATCAGGAGTACAATGAGCTGTCGAATACGGAATATACTAACGACGAAGGTTGGCAACTGATTATCAACGACCTGATGGAGGCTTACAACACACTGCCTGTGACTCAGGCAGACAAGGGTCGCCCCACCAAGGCTGCCGCTGCTGCTTTCCTGGCTAAGGTTTATCTCTACAAGGCATACCGTCAGGACGATGCCAAGACGCATCAGATCACATCTATCAATCAGCAGGATTTGGAGAAGGTTATCGAGTTCACCAATCCTTCACTCTATGCCAACTACGATTTGGAGCGCGACATGCACAACAATTTCCGCCCTGAGGAGCAGTATGAAAACGGCATCGAGAGCATCTGGGCTATCCAGTATTCACGCAACGACGGTTCCACCTACGGCAACTTGAACTGGAGCTACGGACTGATTCCACCCAACATTCCTGGAGCAACCGATGGCGGTACCGACTTCTACAAGCCATCACAGAACCTCGTAAATGCCTTCCACACTGGCGACGATGGTCTGCCTCTGCTCGATACCTACAACCAGAAGGACTACGATATGACTGCCGACAATGCCGACCCACGTCTGTTCCTGACAGTCGGTATGCCCGGACTGCCCTATATGTTCAACAAGAAGTTCATGATGGACAAGACCAGCATCTGGAGCCGTTCGAACGGTGGTTATGGATATTACGTCACACTGAAGCAGAATGTCGATCCCGACCTCATTGGTGAATACCTCATCAAGGGTTCTTACTGGGCCAGTTCGATGAACCGCATCGTGTTCCGCTATGCCGATGTACTCTTGATGCGTGCAGAGGCTTACGCACAGTTGGGCAACACCGATCAGGCTATTGCACTTGTTAATCAGGTGCGCACCCGTGCCGCTGGCAGCACACAGATGATTTCCAACTATCAGAATGCCTACGGTGTCAAGATGTATTGCGCCAACTATAAGGGAACTTACTCTAAGGACGAAGCCGTCAAGATTGTCAAGATGGAGCGCCGTCTGGAACTGGCTATGGAGGCCGAGCGTTTCTTCGACCTGGTGCGCTGGGGCG
>CAZIKA010000073.1:0-12448 GCA_964539705.1 uncultured Prevotella sp.
GATTAAAGATTAAACATTAAACATTAAATTCGCTTCGCTCAGAAGAGTGAACAATAAAAACAGGAAAAGTCCGTTTTATCTATGTATGATAAGACGGACTCTTTTTTTTATCTCTATATTATGGGCTTTCGTGGCCTGTACGGATGATGACTCGTTTACCACGAGTACGTCGGCACGCCTTTCGTTCTCTACTGATTCCGTAAAGATGGATACTATCTTCTCTACGGTAGGTTCGAGAACGTATGACTTCTGGGTGTATAATCCCAATAGTAATGGCATACGTCTGCAGAGCGTACGACTACTTCAAGGTAACCAGACGGGCTTCCGTGTAAACGTGGACGGGGCGTATCTGGATAACTCGTTGGGTGCTGTAGCTACTGATTTGGAGATACGCAAGGGCGACAGTATCCGTGTGTTTGTAGAGCTGACGGCAAACGAGAACGGAACATTGGAACCACAGACGATAGAGGAAAAGCTGGTGTTCAGACTGGAGAGTGGGGTGGAACAGCAGGTGGTGCTGCAAGGCTGCACGTGGGATGCACTGCCTTTGCGGAATGTAGTGGTGCATTCAGATTCTTTGATTGAAAGTAAGAAACCAATTATCATCTATGGTGGATTGCGTGTGGATAGTGCCGTGACGCTGACTATCAAGAACACGACGCTGTATTTCCATGATGGTCCGGGAATAGACGTATATGGGAAACTGATAACGGATAGCGTACTGATGCGAGGCGACAGGTTGGACAGGATGTTCGATTATCTGCCTTACGACCGCGTGAGTGGACAATGGGGAAAGGACGGGGGTATCATCTTCCGTAAGTCATCCACAGGGAATGTCCTTCGGAATACCGAGATTCGCAATGCGGGGAAATATGGTATACGCTGCGACTCAGCAGAGTATGTTGAGAATGTGAGGCGATTGGACATGTATCGCTGTATCGTCCACAACTGTAAGGGTGCAGGATTGGCCAGCTATCATGCCAATATCCGCCTACATTATTGCCAGTTATCGAATACGCAGGGCGACTGTATGGCGGTCTATGGAGGAAATGCCGATGTGAACAAATGTACTTTTGCACAGTTCTATCCTTTTGTAGGAGGTCGTGGTGCAGCCCTTCGGTTCAGTAATATCCTGCCTCTTTACGGGATGAACTGCGATAGCAGTATTGTAACGGGATATGACGATGATGTGGTGATGGGCGTCGTGGTAGATACCGTCAAAACATATCAATACCACTTCTCAAATACGCTACTTCGTACACCGTTTGTTGAGGGCTCAGATACGGTGTTCCACAAAGTGATATGGGAAACGCCCAAGGATTCCATCCAAGGAAAGATGCACTTCAAACTCATTGACGAGGATAACCTGAAGTACGACTTTCACTTGGATTCATTATCCACCGCAAAGGGACTGGGCTGTTACGATTAGAACTCCGTAAACGAGAGGGGCATCAGATTCTTGATACCATCCATCACGTAGATACGGTTGCGACCGTAGAGCAGGATGCGGATAGGGGTATCGAAACGCGTCTCTGTCTCTATCATCACCTGTCGACAGGTACCGCAAGGACTGACGGGCTCTGCTGTCAGGTCACCACCAGGCTCACGAGCTGCAATAGCCAGTTTCTCTACAGCCTCGCCAGGATACTGAGCTCCAGCAGCAAAGATGGCTGAGCGCTCGGCACAGAGACCGGCGGGGAAAGCGGCATTCTCCTGATTACAACCTGGCAGCACCACACCATTTGACAACTGGATGGCAGCACCTACGTGGAAGTGGGAATACTTAGCGTAACTATTGTTTGTTGACTCGATAGCCTTCTGCAGAAGGAATTGCTCGTCGTTGGAGAGCTCTTCCATCTTACATTCCATGATAACGGGTTTCAGGTTTAGTTCTTTCATATCTTTAGTTTTAGGTATTCTCCGGTTATACTATTCTTACATTTTACAATCTCTTCAGGCGTTCCTGTTGCCACAAGATTTCCACCTTTATCACCACCATCAGGTCCTAAGTCGATTACATAATCGGCCAGTTTGATAACATCCATATTGTGCTCGATGATGAGTACGGTATGTCCTCGCGCGATGAGCGCATCGAGTGAAGACATGAGTCGTTTGATATCGTGGAAATGCAGTCCTGTGGTAGGCTCGTCGAAGATGAAGAGGGTAGGCTCTTGTTTCTCCTGTCCGATGAAATAAGCTAGTTTTACACGCTGATTCTCACCACCTGACAAGGTACTGGAGTTCTGTCCCAGTTTGATATAGCCCAGTCCTACATCCTCGAGGGGCTTCAGACGGTTGACAATCGTTTTCTGTCCGTGAGTGCCAAAGAAGTCGATAGCCTCGCTGATGGTCATATTCAGCACGTCATCAATATTCTTGCCTTCGTACTTCACATCCAGGATGTCGTGCTTGAAACGCTTACCGTGACAGGCTTCGCATTCCAATACGAGGTCTGCCATAAACTGCATCTCAACGGTGATGGTTCCAGCACCTTTACACTCATCGCATCGGCCTCCGTCGGTATTAAACGAGAAGTATTGCGAGGTGAAGCCCATCTGTTGTGAGAGGGGTTGCTCGGCAAAGAGGTCACGGATGGCATCGTAGGCTTTCACATAGGTAGCAGGGTTAGAGCGCGAAGACTTACCGATAGGATTCTGATCCACGAACTCCACACGACGGATAGCATCGATATCGCCTTCCAAACCACTGAATTCGCCTGGCGCATCGCAGACATCACCCATACGGCGCTTCAGGGCAGGGTAGAGGATGCCTTTGATAAGACTCGATTTGCCTGAGCCTGATACACCCGTCACAACGGTGAGCACATTAAGAGGAATCTCTACATTGATGCCACGAAGGTTGTTCATACGGGCTCCGCGGATGTCGATATGACGATTCCAAGGGCGACGGCTCTGAGGTACAGGGATGGTCTCTTCGCCTGAGAGGTATTGAAGGGTGTAGCTTTTGCTGTCTTTGTTAGTTTTACTAGTATCACTAGTTTCACAGGGTTCTCCCGCAAAGACTACTTCGCCGCCAAGCCTGCCGGCATCAGGGCCTATATCGATGATATAATCTGCAGCACGGATAATCTCTTCGTCGTGCTCTACTACCACGACGGTATTACCTAGGGCCTGTAATTCTTTCAGCACGTGAATCAGTCGGTCGGTATCACGTGAGTGCAAACCGATGCTGGGTTCGTCAAGGATATAGAGTGAACCAACGAGACTGCTTCCAAGGGATGTACAGAGGTTGATGCGCTGACTCTCACCACCAGAGAGTGTATTTGAAAGGCGGTTGAGCGTCAGATAGCCAAGTCCAACATCCAGAAGGAACTGCAGTCGGGAGTTAATCTCTACCAAGAGGCGTTTTGCTACCTCCGCATCATGTTCAGAGATTTGCAGATGGGTGAACCAGTCCTTCAGTCTGATGACGGGCATCTGTACCAAATCGGTGATGCTTCTGCCGTCAATCTTCACATAGTCGGCCTCTGGCTTCAGACGTGTGCCGTGACACGTAGGACAGGTCGTCTTTCCACGATAGCGAGCCAGCATCACGCGATACTGAATCTTATACTGATTCTCCTTCACCATCTGGAAGAACGCATCAATACAAGGCTTTTCCTTTGCTCCGCGATCAGAGGGCAGACCGTGCCACAACCAGTCTTTTTGTTGTTGAGTCAAATTATAATAGGGTTCGAAGATGGGGAAATCATCCTTGGCAGCATGTTGAATGAACCAGTTCTTCCATTCGCCCATCTTCTCTCCATGCCAGCACACCACGCAACCGTCATAGACGGAAAGGCCTGTATCAGGGATGACGAGGTGTTCGTCGATACCCATAATCTTGCCGAATCCCTGACACTCAGGGCAGGCACCTACGGGGGAGTTAAACGAGAACAACTGATCCGTAGGCTCTTCAAACGTGATACCGTCGGCTTCGAAACGTGTGGAGAAATCGTAAGTCAATCCTGCAGGCAGTACCATTAGGCGCATCTCACCATGTCCCTCAAAGAAGGCTGTCTCTGCGGAGTCAACCAGTCGGCTAATCGTTTCCTTGTCGTTTGCAGAAGAAAGACGGTCGATGACTAAGTAAATTGGTGAAGGGTTTTCTCCCTTTTCCAGAACATCGTCGATGCGCACCACCTCGTTGTCTACGCAGATGCGGCTATAGCCTTGCAGGATATACGCCTTGAGCTGTTGCTCCAGCGTACGGCCTTCTGGCACTTTCGCAGGAGCCATCACCATAATCTTGGTTCCCTCAGAGAACTCCAGCATCTTTTGTACGACATCCTCTGTGGAGTGCTTTTTCACTTCCTCACCGCTAATAGGCGAGAAGGTATGGCCTATGCGGGCAAAGAGCAGTCGCAGATATTCGTAGATCTCCGTAGAGGTACCCACGGTACTACGAGGATTACGCGAGATGACTTTCTGTTCAATAGCGATAGCTGGCGGGATGCCGCGTATGAAGTCGCACTCAGGCTTGTTCATACGGCCTAAGAACTGACGGGCATAGCTGCTCAGACTCTCCACATAGCGTCGCTGACCCTCGGCATAAAGCGTGTCGAAAGCCAAGGACGACTTACCGGAGCCTGACACACCGGTTATGACTACGAACTTATTACGAGGGATGCGCACGTCAATATTCTTCAGATTATTGACGCGTGCACCCTTGATTTCTATGTATTCTTGACTCACCTTATTATATTAGATACGTTTCAGAACGAGCAACAGGTGATCCCATACCATTTGTACGGTGGGGATAAACAGACGCTCGTCGGGCGTATGAACATCACGGAGTGTAGGACCGAATGAGATCATGTCGATATTCGGATAGCGCTCAGAGAACAGACCGCACTCCAATCCTGCATGGATACCACGAACGATGGGCTCCTTACCAAAGAGTTCCTTGTAGGTCTCTACGACAGTATCGCGCAACTTACTCTCGGCTCTCATCTTCCAAGCGGGATAGCCATCGCTGCTATGTGCCTCGGCACCAGCCAGTTGGAAGGTCGCTACGATGGTAGCGCACATATTGTCGAGGTTTGACATTACGTTAGAGCGCTGAGAAGAGAGAATAGAGATTTCTGTTTCTGATGAATGGATAGCAGCGATGTTTGAAGATGTCTCTACCATACCATTCAACTCAGGATCCTGACAGATAGCATAGATACCATTATCTACAGCCTGGATAGCCCATACGAAGTTGCGAGCCACCTTTTCTTCGATGACGGGCTCGGCATCGGTGCTCTCCATTGTCCAAACCATCTGAGTATCAGTTACGTGGAACTCATCCTCTACCTGAGCGGCAAATACGTTCCAGTCGGCCTTCACATTCTCCTTAGTGTCGTGGGGAACGGCAATCACGAACATTCCGTCACGAGGAATAGCGTTGTGGAGCTTTCCTGAATGGAACTGAGCCAGACGAACACCCTCATAGCGGTTCATCGTCTGGAACAGGAAACGACCCAGCAACTTGATGGCGTTAGCGCGCTTCTTATTGATATCATCGCCAGAGTGGCCACCAGTAAGACCCTTTAACTGGGCACGCAGGAAGAAAGAGCCTGCAGGAGCCTCTTCACGAGAGAAGGTGAACTTGGCCTGTGTGTTGCGACCGCCGGCACATGATACAAACATCTCACCTTCATCCTCAGAGTCGAGGTTGATGAGGTAGTCGCCAGTCATAAAACCAGCCTTCATACCCTCAGCACCACTGAGTCCTGTCTCTTCATCACGTGTGAAGACACACTCCAGTGGACCATGCTCTATATCATTTGCCTCAAGGATAGCCAACTCAATGGCACAGCCGATACCGTCGTCAGCACCCAGTGTGGTACCCTTAGCCTTCAGCCAGTCACCATCAACATAAGTCTGGATGGCATCCTTGTCGAAATCGAAGTCAACATCCACCAGTTTATCGCATACCATATCCATATGGCTCTGCAGGATAACGGTCTTGCGGTTCTCATAACCCTTGGTGGCTGGTTTGCGAATCAGCACATTGCCTGTCTCGTCGACTTTCGTTTCAAGTCCATGACTCTCACCCCAGTTCTTGAGGTATTCAATCATCTTCTCTTCACGCTTCGAAGGACGTGGTATTTCGTTGATTCTTGCAAACTGTTCAAATACAGAAGCAGGTTTTAGGGTGCTTTTATTCATTTTTAAATGTTTTATTGTTTAATGTTTAATATTAAATTATTACCTTTGCAACCGCAAAGTTAGTAAAAATGGTTGAAATAATCGCAATCAGCACGTTAATAATTGCTATCTCGATGGCATTTTTGTGCATAAAACTGGTTTTTCGCAAGAATGGTCGCTTCTCGTCGCAGCATATTCACGACTCGAAGGCTATGCGTCAGCGTGGTATTCATTGCGTGATGGATCAGGATCGCGAGCAGCGCACCAAAAGTCGCTTGGCAGTAAACGAAAGAAATAATTAATATCAATAACAAAAAAATGAAAAAGAACATTTTCCGTGCTTTGGCACTCCTGACCTTTGTAGGTCTCACTTCTGCTTGTAATAACTCAGCTCCCAAAATGGACGAAGAGCCTGAGGCAGCCGAAACAAATAGTGAAGATCTGCAGCAGAAAGGCTTACGTATAGCTTATATTGAAATTGATTCCCTGACTGCTCAATATGAGTATGCAAAGGAGAAGTCTCTTGAGCTTGAGAAGAAAGGTACCAATGCTCGCAATACAATCCAGGCAAAGACCCAGCAGTTTGAGAAGAATGCACAGGCTTTCCAGCAGAAGCTTCAGAGCAACGGATTTACTTCTCGTGAACAAGCAGAGGCAGCTCAGGCTAGTCTTCAGCGTGAACAGCAGAATATCATGGCTCTGCAGCAGCGTCTTGAGGGGGAGTTGGCCAACGAGCAGCAGAAGTTCCTGCAGGCTTTGCAGGACAGTCTGGACAACTTCTTGGCTGACTATAATAAGGACAAGAAATACGATATGATTGTCAATAAGGCTGCTGTGCTTTATGCTGGCAAGCGTTTCGACATTACAGCTGATGTGGTGAACGGTATGAACCGCCGCTATAAGAAAGAATCAGCTGACTCTGCGAAGACGAAGTAAGTCTTACAGAAACAGATATAAGACATAACCATTACAAAGCCCGTTTACCAATGACACTCATCATCATCCTATTACTCCTGCTTAGTTATCTGCTGATTGCTACTACTCACCTTACTGGTGTCAACAAGGCTGCTATCAGCATATTCCTGGCGGCTATCGGATGGGTGGTTTACATCATTTGGGGAGCTGACTTTGTGATGGATATGCACCCTGTGGCCTACGAGGCATTCCTTGATGGCAATGCTTCTACCAGCGAACAGGTGAAGAACTTTATCTACGACAGCATTTTCCTGAAATACGTAGGTAAGGCAGCTGCTATTGTGATGTATCTGCTGGCGACAATGTCAATCATCGAGATACTCAATAATAATGGTTGCTTTGATTTTATCAGTGAATGGATTCGCACACGTAATTCCAAGCGGATGTTGTGGACCATTACGATAGCTACCTTTATCCTTTCTGCCAACTTGGATAACCTGACCACCACTATTGTTATGCTGGTTATCATGCACAATATCGTGAAGAGTCGTGCACAACGTATGCTTATGGGTTCTGCTATTGTCCTAGCGGCGGTTTGCGGAGGATGCTTTACGGTGATTGGTGATCCCACGGGCTTGTTGCTTTGGGCTAATGAAGCCGTTACGGCATCTGATTTCTCCAGTTATCTTTTCTGGCCGGCTTTAGCGTCTTGGATAGTACCTACAATGCTTATTGGTCGCCAGTTGCCCTCACGCCTGGATATAGAGTGGGGGGTAGCACCATATCGTGGTGATGATACCCGATTGAACCGTTGGCAGCGTATGCTGATGTTCTTCGTTGGTATCGGTGGCTTGTGGTTTGTACCTACTTTCCTTAGTATTACGCGCTTGCCCGCTTTCCTTGGCGCCTTAGTGGTATTGTCGTTATTATGGGTGGTTAACGAAGCGTTCAATCGCAAACTGATGAATACTGATCAGATGTCTCAGCGTCGCATACCTCGTGTGATTCAGTACGAGGCTATCCAGCAGATGCTCTTCGTCATGGGTATCATGCTGGGACTTGGCGTTGTGAGTGAGACGGGCGTCTTTACTGATGTAGCTGACTGGATAGATGCCAATATCGGTAATTTGTGGGTAGTGGGCATCCTTTCAGGCCTTCTTAGTAGCCTCGTTGACACCTTTACTATTGCTGCCAGCGACATCTCGCTCTATGATGTATGGAATGCCGGTGACTATGCTCAGAACGGAACCTACTGGAAGGTCATCGCTTATTGTACGGCTATCGGAGGATGTCTGCTGAGTGTAGGTAGCGTGTGTGGTTTGGCCCTGATGAAGATTGAGCATATCCATTTTGGCTGGTATGTAAAGAATATCACATTAAAAGTACTCATAGGATGGCTTCTCGGTTTGGCTATCCTATGGGGCGAAGTATTGCTTTTTGCTGAATAATTAGTTGAAGAAGTTCCACGACACACCGAAATGAATCACGGATTCATTCTGTGGGTAGTGTGGCGTGAGGAAATACTTCTTGTTGAATGATGTGGCTGTAGCGTTCTGCATCATCAGGAAGAAGCGTGCGTGCTTCAGGTGCAGGTTGGCATAGACATCAACGAAGGGGAAGTTGCCTAATTCAACACGCGATTGACTGTTCTCCTGAACGGCAAACTGATTAATGCCAGGGCAGAAGTCGGGTGCATCGTATTTGCTGAACCAAGTAGCAGCACCTCCCAGTTCTACGCGTAGCACACGGGCTATCATAAACTCTACATAAAGATTCGAGAATGCGTTGAACGTAGGTAGAGGAAGCACATCCTGGTTTGATGACATCTGATAGGTCAGCACGTTGTCCCAATGCAAGGGACCTAGTTTGAATTTCTGATCCACTTGTGCCGTCATTACATTCAGGTTTCCGCTAAGCTGTCGTACTGCAGCAGTGAGCAGCGTGTTGGCTTCGTTGGCACGTGTGTACGACATGCCGTAATAGGTGTAGTTCTGAATCTCCTCTACAGCAACACGCAACGTGGTGTTTGTCTTCTCGTAAGTAAAGTTTCCCTCCACACGGGTACGTGTTTCCTTATCTAGTGCGTTGTCCCACCAGAAATGCTTGGAATGGAAAGTGCGTTCGAAAAGAGTGGGGTTAAGTCTGTGGAAATAACCTTTTGCCACCAGTCGTACGGTATCTCCTAGGAACGCAAAGTTCAGGTCTGCCTTAGCATCGAGTGTCAACTGTCCTATATCCTCGCCAGCAACCCATGTCTCTGCCAGCAGGTCGTAGTGGAGCGTATGTCCCTGTGTGCGTTGCAACTGTCCGCCTATACTGATGCTATGTTCGTTGAAAGAACTCATGTTGGCTCTGCCGTTATCAATATACATGGGCATTCTGACTCGACGCAGTTCATGCGATGCAAATACCTTCAGGCCTGCCATCGCATACTTGTTGAACCCTTCCATCAATGCAATGGCGAGCGTGTTCTTGAAGTTGTAGTATTTGGTGACATCAAGGATGGAATCTCCAATGTAACCGTCATAGTTGTTGAAATAGGTGTTGGCGTAATAGCCATTTGGTGTCACATAGGCTTGATATCTGCGGTCGTGACTGGCTATCTCAGCAGTGTGGATAAAGCTTGTGACGGGTTTGAACTCACGCTTCATGAAAAGCTTTGTGGAGTCTACAACCATCGTATCTACAGGTGCACCAATGCTGTCATTCTTGTTGTCCTGAGCCGAAGCCAGTGCGAACTTCTTGGCAGCCTTTTCCTGCTCTGTCATGGGAACGTCACGATAGAATCCCAGACTGTAGCGATGGGTCAGGAAAAAGTGCTCATGCTCATTACGGTTCCAGTTTCGTTGTAATATGGTAGGAATCTCGTTTGATGTAAACGACTGTTCTGTCTGTTCAGGATGGGTGATAAGGTCATCATTGGTAATACCTCCGTTCTCTGTTGTTTTCTGGTTGACGGTGGAATAGAAGGTATGTAGCTGATACTTGTCGCCCAGATAGCTGATATAGAACGTAGCTCCTAGATGACTGATAGCCTGGTTCTGATAGTATCCACGGGCATAGGAATAGTTGATGTCCATACCCATACCTATACGCTTGCCTGCGTTGGTGGCAAACTTGACATTCAGGTGGTCTTCACCATTGGTTTTGTTGCCGCAGTTGTCGTAGCTCATATTGGTGATGGGCGACAGCGTATTGGTGAAATGCAACTCATCGGGTTGTGTCAACACCATATCGTAGACATTGGTAAAGGCAAACTGATGTTTTTCCTTTCTGTCAATGAAGATACGATTCTGGCGTGCAGAATAGTTGTTGCCCAGGGTGTTATACTGCATCTGCTTGCCCATTGCCAGCGTTGACTGTGGATAGAGATGGGGCAGGGTGTCTACGTCGACTTTCCTGATATCGCCAAACTTCCTGTCTACCGTCCAGGCATAGATGCCCTTAGGTATCTCTTTGTGCTTCTTGGTAGAGTCGTTTCTATGGGGATTGAAACTGTGTTCGTTGTCATTGCCGAGATCTCTAAAATTACCATCGGAATCAAACGACTGTGCAAACACGCATTGACCGCCTGATATCCAGACGGTCATAAGTAGCAGTAACAGATGCTTTCTGTTCCTCATATCTTCAAGATGCGTAGCCCCAGTTCAATAAATTTAAACACACATCCAACAGCTAAGACCCACATTCCTGCTGTCTGACCTACGTTGAAGTAAACAATCAGACCGGCTATTGCCAGAATCATGAAAATGATATTCAGCCATAGGCGCAGGGTGCGCGTCTTATAGGAATCGCGGAAGGGCTCCAGGTTGTGGCGCTTTGGATGCTCCACCAGGTCGCGCTCTTCTGGCGATAGCAACGATTCTTGCTCTGCCATTGTTTAATTCTGCAGCAATTGTGTGAAACGATTGAAGATATACTCCACGCGATCAATGGTCTTACGGCGGAACTTACCGCTGACGCGTGCCAACTTGGTCTTTTTCTTATTCAGGCCTTGCTCATCGGTAATCCAATCCTCTGCTTTATAGGTGGTCATATCGCGCTCCTCATCGTAGATATATATGATGCGGTTCAGCTTGATGTCTGCTTGTCCGTCCTTGCAATCTGCAATAATCTGATAGAGGAAGCGCGTGCGATCCAGATTTAGTGGCTTGTTCTTGAATACGAGCCATTCCTGGAAACTGGCCACCACTCTGTTCTCGTCGGCATCTTCCAACGTCAGTCGGCTCTGCTCTATCTGGTTAGGCTCCTTGGTCATCACCAGTAGGTCCTTGCGTAGCAACTCGTAGATTTGCTTGGCACTCTTACCTGGTGCGGTGATAGTTTTCGAGAATACCACGTGACCGTCTACCTCGGGTACAGCGCCTACAAGGTATTTCTGATCTTGGTTGTTTACCTGAGGCTGCTCCCAAGTGTTGTCTTGAGCTGCGATGGCCAAAGGCATCGACAGCATCATAGCAATCAGTATCTTTTTCATTTCTTTTTCGTTATTATTGATGATGCAAAGTTACTAAGTTTTTTTCTTACTGCCAATAGTTCACCCTGTGTTTAAAGATTTTTTCAGTAAAATGTCGTTTTTTTATTATAATAATGTGTAACTTTGCACCCGCAAAAATCGAAAGTTATGACACAGGAACAGGATATCAAGAACGCCATAGAGGCGATGCGAAAGGGTGGGGTGATACTCTATCCTACGGATACCGTATGGGGCATCGGTTGTGATGCTACCAATGCGGAAGCCGTGAAACGAGTGTATGAGATTAAGCAGCGCGACGATTCCAAAGCGCTGATCTGCTTGGTGGATAGCGATGCGCGTCTGCAACGCTACGTGAGGAATGTGCCCGATGTGGCTTGGCAGCTGATTGACTGCATTGACAAACCTACGACGCTGATTCTCGATGGTGCCGTGAATCTGGCTCCTAATCTGATTGCGGAAGATGGTTCCATAGGTATTCGTATCACGCAAGAGGCCTTTTCAAAAGAGCTATGCTTCCGTTTCCAGAAAGCTATCGTTTCTACTTCGGCAAATATCAGCGGCGAGCCTGCTGCTCAGAACTATCGCGATATCGACCCACGTATTCTTGAGAAGGTGGATTATGTCTGCTGGACGCGTCGTCAGGAGCATCAGCCCCATCAGCCTTCCAGCATTATCAAACTCTCTGCTGACGGACAGGTGCAAATCATTCGTAAGTAAGATATAAAAAAAAGACTCGCTAACCAATTTGGTAGCGAGTCTTTTTTTGATATACTATTTGTGTTTTGTGTTGGTCGAACTTATACGATGCCCTGAGCCATCATAGCCTTAGCAACCTTCATGAAGCCGGCTACGTTAGCACCCTTCACATAGTTGATGTAACCATCAGCCTGAGTACCGTACTTCACGCAGTTCTCGTGAATGT
>CAZIKA010000074.1:0-931 GCA_964539705.1 uncultured Prevotella sp.
GATAGTTTTTTTTGTCCATACTTCCAATTAAAAACCTTAGTTTTTATAAGTTTTTGCTTAAAAGGTTGTATGTCACGGACTGTCCCTTGCCATTCCTTAATCAGTAAACTTATTTAATTTACTATAGTAATAACCAGCATCTTGAGGTGCTGTTTTTTTCTGCGTAAAAGTAACTTCTATTAAAAAGATGTATATTTTTGCGTAGAAGTGTTTCTGTTTAAAAAAATTATTTGTATCTTTGCAATCAAGTATCGCCGATACGTCGTTAAAACGATGCTTGCCTATCCAGGCTTGATTCCCTGAGTGCAGGGTGGCGGTATGATTTTCGTGGAAATATAACAAGCGTTTGCTGTTATTCGGAATTGCTTCAAGAACCTGAGAAATTCAAAAAGTCCAAACCGAAGAATAAGTCGCAAGCGTTCATGCGTTAAGCATGGGCGTGACTTATCTGGTTTGGTAGGCAATTCTCAGGGCCTTTGAAGCATGGATAGGAATACCGTCCATGCTTTCTTTGTGCTCTGTGCCTACCTCCGAAGATAAGCAATACGCATAATGCATAGCGTATGGCTAATAAAAACCTAAATGCTGCAAAGACTGCTAAGAAAGATGAGTTCTATACTCAGCTGACTGACATTGAAAGGGAATTGCAACACTACTGGCCGCACTTTCGTGATAAGGTGGTGCTGTGTAATTGTGATGACCCTTACGAAAGTAATTTCTTTAAGTACTTTGCTCTTCGTTTCAATCAATTAGGATTGAAGAAACTGATTTGTACCTGTTATAATGGCTCACCTGTGCAGGGTAATGAACTTATGATTGACTTTGGCGACTTTACAAGTGAACCCAAGAAGATTGCTTATAAGGTGGAGATTACGGAAGTGAAAGACCTTAATGGCGATGGTGCTGTTGACCTTTCAGATGTTCAATACTT
>CAZIKA010000074.1:981-2108 GCA_964539705.1 uncultured Prevotella sp.
AAAATGTTTGTACGATATTAAAAACTGGTGATTTCCGAGACCCAGAATGCATCGAACTACTCAAACAGGCAGACATTGTTGTTACTAATCCACCGTTCTCATTGTTTAGAGAGTATATAGGACAATTGATGGAGTATGAGAAGAAGTTCTTGATTATTGGAAGTCAGAACAATGTTACATACAAAGAAGTATTCCCCCTGTTTATTCAAAATAAAATATGGTTAGGCTATAAGTCAGGGGATATGTCGTTCAAAGTACCAGAAGACTACGAAGCTAGAGAAACACGATATTGGCAAGATGAGACAGGACAGAAATGGCGCAGTCTTGGCAATATATGTTGGTACACAAATCTTGATCACAATAAACGACATGAAGAATTGGATTTGGTCTGCCGCTACTCATCTGAAGAATATCCCCAATATGACAATTACAATGCTATTGAGGTCTCAAGGGTAGACGATATCCCCTGTGATTATTGTGGAGTAATGGGAGTCCCCATAACATTCTTGGATAAGTACAATCCAGAACAATTTGATATCTTGGGAGCTACAGAAAATGATGCTACGGAAGCTGTAGTAATATTAAGGTTGTCTGGGTTTCCTAAATACGATAGGCCATATATAAAAGGTGTAAGAAAATATGCTCGTATCCTGATCCGTAACAAACATCCTCAAAAGCTATGATGACAATTAGACAAATAGAAGTAACAGTTGGCGACATTACCAAAGGTTATGTGAATAACGACGAACAAGGCGTTCGTGGCTATGATGGTCAGTTGGATATTCGTCCACCTTATCAGCGTGAGTTTATCTATAACGAAAAGGAACAGCAAGCCGTGATTCATACCGTATTGCAAGGCTATCCGCTGAATGTGATGTATTGGGTGAAACGCTCTGAGGATGCAGAATGTCCTTATGAAGTGATGGACGGACAACAACGCACACTCTCGCTTTGCGAATACGTGGCAGGCAAGTTCTCATACGATTTTAAGAACTTCTTCAATCAGCCAGAAGATATTCAGAAGCGAATCCTTAACTATCCGCTAACTATCTACGTTTGTGAGGGCGAGGCTTCTGAGAAACTGGAGTGGTTTAAGACCATCAACATTGCAGGCAAGCCTCTGAACG
>CAZIKA010000074.1:2118-12296 GCA_964539705.1 uncultured Prevotella sp.
GACCAGGAAATCAACAACGCCATCTATGCAGGTCCATTTGTAAGTGATGCAAAGCGTCATTTCTCGAAGTCAAATAGTGGCGCAGCCCGTTTAGGTAAAGACCTTGTGAATGGAACGCCTATCCGTCAGGACTTCTTGAAAGTGGCTTTGGAATGGATTGCCGACCACGAAACACGAAATGGTCATCGACAGACGGTAGTAGGCTATATGGCTGCTCATCAGCACGATCCTAATGCGAACAACTTGTGGTCTTACTTCCAAACGGTATTGAACTGGGCCATCACCAACTTCGATATGAAGAAGTTTAAGAAAATCATGAAGGGCTTGGATTGGGCTTGGCTGTATGATAAATATGGCTCTGAGACATTAGATACCGTTACTATAGCTAAACGTATTTCAGAGTTGATGCGCGATAGCGAGATTCAGAAACAATCAGGTATCATACCATTCGTACTGACAGGCGATGAGCGTTATCTTGACCTGCGCGCATTCCCAGAAGACATCAAACTTGCTGTTTGGGAAAAACAGAATCACATTTGTCCCATCTGTGGCAAAGAGTTTGACTTTGAGTTTATGGAAGGAGACCATATCACGCCTTGGCGAGAAGGTGGAAGAACGGTTGCTGAGAACTGTCAGATGCTGTGCAAAGAATGTAATAGAAGAAAAGGAAGTAAATAATTAAATACTTATTGTAACTCAAACTTATTAATAACAAAAATCTACGATTATGAAGAAACTAAATTTACTGTTAGCATTGCCAATTGTTTCATTGGTAATGACATCGTGTGTAACTTTCAACTATCAAGTTTACGAAGTAAAATCCTCGACTATGACACAGAAGGAAAATTCTATGGTATATGAGAATGAGGACTGTAAAATTTATTATAACTTATGGGCAGAAAAAGGCTCTATGAGTTTTATCTTTGAAAACAAGGCCGATAAGGATATCTTCATCGATATGTCGCAATCGTTCTTTATAAAAAATGGTGAAGCAAATGACTACTTTATGGATAGAACTTTCGAAAATAGGACTTATGACGCTGTTAGTATTGGATATAGCTATGGCGTTTCCAAAAGTTATGCGTTATCAGGGAAATTATGGCCTTACCAGTACGCAGCTTCTGTATCGAAAGGGTATGGGGTAGAAAAAACGGTTTCAGCTAAAACTGGTGTGTCTTCTGCTGTGACAATAAAAGAGAAAGAGTTTATCTGCATTCCTGCGAAAAGCTATAAGTATGTAGAAGGATATAGAGTGAATCCTGATTTTGAAAAAGCTTGCGATAGAAAGTTAGATTATCCAAAGAATGAATCTACGCTGGCTACGTATAGTGAGGATAATTCACCATTAAAGTTTAATAACCGTATTGCTTACTCCTTTGAGGAAAACAATAAATCGCATAAGTTTATTGAGAATTCATTCTGGTTGTCATCTGTAAAGAACTATTCAAATAAGATGGCTATTGAAAAGGTAAAAGATGAAAGTCGGTGTAAGGGTGAAATTGCGCCAAAGATAGAAGTCTTTAAAATCGGAGGTCCAAATCAGTTCTATGCTCCTTACAAGAGATCCTTTTAAGTCGGGACACTTCCTCCTGCACAAATTTTTAGCAAATCACAAGAAGGAATCGTGGTGACTGTTTTTTGATTCGGTCAGACGATATATATAATCACAATATCGAGGTAGCCCCCAAACGGATACCATTTAAGAATAAGAAACTTAGGATTATGTTTTGAATCTGACTTCTTAGGGCTGAAGTATGAAGCCTTAAAGATAACTTTCCATTCAATTTGGATGGAAAGTTTTTTTATTCATGCATGTAACATTTTCCGTATTTTGCATCACTAGTGTTCAAAAAAATTTAGAATAGCCATCCCTGACCATCATTCTCTGGCTCTAATGAATCGTGGGGACTCTTTGATTCGGTTAAGCACGAATAGAGATGGTGCCTAACAATGTCCAATTATTTAATTGTGATGTATGAAAACATTCGAATTGTGTAAAATTTAGTGTTTGGAAACATTTTATTTGTGTAAATTTGGATGTTTCCAAACATTTTCTTATCTTTGCAATCGAAAATGTAAATGGCAATTAATATAAATATTGATTAATATTATGAAGTTCTACGATAGGGAAGACGAGATCAATATTCTGAAAGAGAATGAGAAACAGGCCAGACAACATGCAGTGTTTACAGTGCTAATGGGGCGCAGACGAGTAGGAAAAACCACGTTGCTTACAACAGCATTGGATGGTTCAGACTATGCCTACCTCTTTGTGTCGAAAGACAGCGAGGCTGTGCTATGCAAGAAATTTCAGCAGACACTGGAGGAACAATTGGGCATTCGTATCTATGGTTCCATCAGCCACTTCCGTGACTTATTCGAGGTCATTATGAAGGAATCGCTGAATCGCCATTTCACCATCATCTTCGACGAGTTTCAGACATTGTATAAGGTGAACCCCGCCATCTTTAGTGAGATGCAGGATTTGTGGGACCGCTACCACCGCGAATCACATCTATATCTCATCGCGTCGGGCAGCATACAGTCGCTGATGAAACGTATCTTCGAAGATGAGAACGAGCCTCTATATGGTCGTCCCACCTCAAAACTGACACTGCACCCGTTCACAATTAGTGTTATCAAACAGATTTTCAGAGACCATTGTCCAGACTATAAGAAAGAAGATTTGCTCTGTCTCTACATGATTACGGGAGGTGTGGCAAAATACGTGGAATTACTGATGGACGCCGGCTGTTACACAAAAGAAAAGATGCTCAACTATGTGTGTCGCCAAGATTCCTATTTCCTGTCTGAAGGTCGTGACCTAATGAATCAGGAATTCAGCGATGACAGTGTGACATATTTCTCTATTCTACAGCTTATAGCAGATGGCAAAAACACGCGTTCAGACATCGATGGCGCCATGCAGAAGGATATGGGTGTCTATCTGCAGAACTTGGAGAAGAACTTCATGATGGTAGCAAGGTTGAAGCCGTTGCTAGCAAAACCTAACAGCAAAGTTACTGCTTACGAAATATCGGATCAGTTCCTGCGTTTCTGGTTCCGTTTTGTATGGCCTTACCAGTCGCTCGTGGAGCGCCGCCAACTGTCACTATTGCGACAGAATATGGGTCAACACTACGAGCAGTTTACTGGCAGAACGCTGGAGCAGTATTTTCATGCTCAAGCAATGGAAACCGGAAAATTCACGCTGGTAGGAAACTGGTGGGATCGTAAAGGGGGAAATGAGATAGACATGATAGCCCTCAACGAGTTCGACCACACTGGCATAGTAGCCGAAATCAAGAGGAATTCTCGAAAAATCAGCCTCACCTCTCTGCAAGACAAAGTTAACGTATTGCCACATCAGAGCTTTGGCGACTATACCCTCTCGCTCCTCGGCCTTTCGCTTGACGATATGTAGTGATTTCTCAGACAGTAGTATATTTGCAGCCTAATTAAGATCGTTGAGATGAGGAAGAGGAAGTCCAAGCATGTGTTTGTTTTCAAACACTTACCCCTGCGGAAGGATTATTATGCCATCTGCCTGTTTGGTCTTATCTTTTCCAATAGGCCTCTGAACCCGATAGAGGTTAACCATGAATCAATCCATGCTGCCCAGCAAAAGGAGCTTCTCTACATTCCTTTTTTTATCTGGTATGGCATAGAATGGCTCATCCTTTATATCAAATATAGAAATGCGACAAAGGCCTATTTTCATATCCGTTTTGAGGAAGAGGCCTACGCACATCAGTCAGACCTCAACTATCTAAGCAACAGAAAGCACTATCATTTTAATAAGAAGAACTAATAAACACTATAAATACGATGGACCAGAAGAGAATATTGAAGTTCCTGCGCCAGGTGATGGCTAACAATAACCGTGAGTGGTTCCAGGAGCATAAGGGGGAATATGAGGCTGTAAGGGCAGAGTTTGAACGTGGTGTGCAACAGGCGTTGGATAGAGTGGTGACATTCGATCCGGACATTGCTCATGTACAAGTGAAGGACTGTACCTATCGCTTTTATCGCGACACGCGGTTCTCTCCTGATAAGTCGCCCTATAAGAACCATCTAGGTGCTTATATCAATGCGAAGAGTAAAAAGGCGCTGAGGGGTGGGTACTATCTGCATCTGGAGCCAGATCATTGTTTGTTGGCTGTAGGTAATTACTGGTTGCCTACAAACATTCTGACGTCGTGTCGCAACGAGATGATGGCAAACACGGACGAGTGGTTGAAGTGTGTAGAGAACGAGGCGTTTCAGAAATACTTTGGCAGCGATGTGGCAATGAACACCAAGCAGCCTACTGATGTTGATAGTTGGGATCAGCCTCAGGGTTTCGGGTTGGCAAAGCTGAAGACTTGTCCCTCTGGCTTCCCCAAAGACTGGCCTCATGTCAACTATCTCCGCTTAAAGGACTATTGTGCCTGGCATGCTGTCTCAAACTCGTTCTTCGAGGGTGATGACTGGCTCGACGAGATGGAACGGATATTTCGTGCGGCCAAACCCATGATGGATTTCATGAACTCGGTGATTGACGATTACGAATAATTTGGGGAAGCCAAAAGAAATAAGAAAAAAAGACCGACGTCCGTGAGTGGATGTCGGTCTAATTATTTAATGTTTAGATACTCAGCTCATCAAGCACTGTAATCAGACGCTTGTCGAAACGCTTATCGGTACGAATACATTCGGAGAAAGGCACGTAGACGATATCGTTGTTGCGATAGCCCACCATCACGTTGCGCTGTCCCTGCATGATGGCCTCAATGGCACCTAAACCTGTGCAGCTGGCCAGGATACGGTCGCGAGCCGATGGACTTCCTCCGCGCTGCAAATGTCCTAAGATAGACACGCGCACGTCGAACCCTGGGAACTCATTCTTCACACGGTCAGCATAATAGAGGGCGCCACACTTCGGACTCTCCGACACAATGACGATACATGATTTCTTCGACTTACGAATACCACGTGTCATGAAAGCAGCCAACTGGTCTACATCCGTTGCCTCCTCTGGCACGATGGCAGCCTCGGCACCACAGGCGATAGCGCAGTTCTGAGCCAGGAAGCCGGCGTCGCGTCCCATCACCTCAACGAAGAAGATGCGCTCATGTGAGTTGGCCGTATCGCGGATGCGGTCCACACACTCCATAATGGTGTTCATCGTCGTGTCGTAACCAATGGTGGCATCCGTGCCATAAAGGTCGTTGTCGATAGTTCCAGGCAATCCGATGACGGGGAAGTCAAACTCCACGCCGAAATGCCATGCACCCGTCAGCGAGCCATTGCCACCAATCACCACCAGTGCGTCTATCTCCTCTTTCTGACAGGTCTCGTAGGCTTTCTGCCTACCCTCAGGAGTCGTGAACTCCTTGCTGCGGGCAGTTTTCAGAATGGTACCACCGCGAGTGATGATACCCGATACATCCTCCGTAGTGAGTTCCTTCACCTCGTCCTTGATCAGTCCATCGTAGCCACGATAGATACCCTTAATCGTAAACCCGTTGCAGATACCCGCACGTGTCACCGCACGAATAGCCGCGTTCATGCCAGGAGAGTCACCTCCCGACGTCAAAATTCCAATGGTCTTAATCTTACCCATCATCTTCATTTTATGTTATATGCTTGTTATTGTTATCCTTACAGGGTGCAAAGGTACTCATTTTAAGCGGAAAGTGAAAAGTGAAAAGTAAAAAATTTTCATTTCTCATTTATATTTATTACTTTTGCCGCTATATTTCAATAATAATATGGAAGAAGTAAACAAGGACGAGCAGTATATGCGCAAGGCGCTGGACGAGGCGCAGCAGGCATACGAGAAGGGGGAGATACCCATCGGGGCGGTAGTAGTATGCAAGGACAGGATCATTGCACGAGCCCATAACCTGACGGAGACACTATGCGACGTGACGGCACACGCTGAGATGCAGGCAATCACGATGGCTGCGAATGAACTGGGGGGAAAATACCTGACTGACTGTACGCTATACGTGACGGTGGAACCCTGTCCGATGTGTGCTGGTGCCATAGGCTGGGCACAGGTGCCTCGCATCGTCTATGGTGCGCCCGACCCGAAGCGCGGCTTCCGTGAATATGCGCCTCGCGTGATGCATCCGAAGGCGGAATGCAAAGGCGGCATCCTTGAGGAAGAATGCCGCCTGTTGATGCAAGATTTCTTTAAGTCGAAGCGCTAAGCCTTATTATTTCACCTGAACAACGAGGTATTTGCTGGTGCTCCAGAACTGCTGTGGATTGGTGATGCGCAGCACGTACTGCTTGTTGGCATCACGCTCTAGGGTGTAGGAGCTGGCAGGATGGTTGGTGAGCAACTTGGCATCACGCGACATGAGACGAATTTCCTTGTCTACACGGATGTCAATCTTTGTGAAATAATCCTTGTTGAAGTTGCCCTGTAGCACCTCACCACTCTGTAGGATCTTCTGCTCCTTGAGCTCGCGTTTGGTGCCAAAGACATACCAGGCGGTATTGAGCTCTTTGTCCTGCTGACTGATAGTCTCTTCTTTCTTCACCTTATCGTCTTTGAGCTGGGTAACATCCTCATTGAGCTGTGTGACCTGCTCGTCGAGCTCAGCAATATGGATATCCTTAGCTTCCAACTCCTCGCGCAGTACGGCGAGTTCGCTTTCCTTAGCCTCCAGCTGCGCCGTAAGGTTCTCAAGGGTCTTTCGCAATTGATCGCTAGCGGTATTGCTATCGCGCAGACGCAGACGCAACTTATTGATCAACTCTTTGTTCTGACTCATCGTCTCGTTGATGAACTGCATGTTCTCACGAATACGCTGGGCAGCATCGGCACCCTCACCGCGACGTTCCACCGTTACACGGCCCTGAGCCTCGTTGATAGCACGGAAGCCCTCCTCAATGGTGTTGAGGGTCTCGAGCATATCGCTAATCTCGTTGTCCTTCTGTACATTCACACGGTTCAGTGAATCAATGCGCTGATTAAGATCCGCCGTCTGCTGGGTATTACCATTGTTCTTACATGATGCCAGCACCAACAGGCACATAGCAAAAAATAAAATCTTTTTCATATCTTGTAATTTAATCTTTCTGTTTTCCACCAAGTATAATAACTATCTCACCACGAGGCTCGCTCTCCTTGAAGTGAGCAATGACCTCTTCCAACGAGCCACGAACACTTTCCTCGTGGACTTTCGATATCTCGCGACACACGCTGACCTGACGGTCGGCCCCAAATATCTCGGCAAATTGTTCGAGCGTCTTTACCAAACGATAGGGCGACTCATAGAAAATCATAGTGCGCTCTTCGTTCTGCAGGGATTCCAACTTCGTCTTACGTCCCTTCTTCTGAGGCAGGAAACCCTCGAAGCAAAAACGGTCGCAAGGCAGACCGCTACTCACCAAAGCTGGCACAAAAGCGGTAGCACCAGGGAGCGTCTGCACCTCGATACCGGCACGGACAGCCTCACGGACGAGAAAGAAACCAGGATCGCTGATGCCTGGCGTTCCGGCATCGCTAATCAGGGCAACGGTCTGACCCGCCTGTAAGCGCTGCACGATGCCTGCACTCGTACCATGCTCATTGAACTTATGGTGAGACATCAGCTGGTTCTTAATCTCGAAATGCTTCAGCAGAATGCCTGACGTACGGGTATCCTCAGCCAGCACCAGGTCGGCCTCTTTCAGGATACGGATGGCACGCAGCGTCATATCCTCCATGTTGCCCACAGGCGTGGGTACAATATACAATATGCCCATTTCGGCGGCAAAGGTAATAAATATAAATGAGAAATAAGAAATGAGAAATGAGAAATAAAAATAAAAAAATGAAAAAATGACAATCGCGGTAGCAAATTTTTCACTTTTCACTTTTCACTTTTCACTTAATTGACTATCTTTGCACCATGATTACATATCCAGCAACGGGCGAGGCACACCGCCCAGGAAGAATAGAAGTAGTGTGTGGCTCGATGTTCTCTGGCAAGACGGAGGAGTTGATACGTCGTATGCGACGCGCACAGTTTGCCAAGCAGCGGGTGGAGATTTTCAAACCAGCCATCGACGTACGCTATTCGCAGGAGGACGTGGTAAGTCACGACCAGAAGCATATCCAATCAACACCCGTTGACTCATCTGCCAGCATCCTGCTGCTGAGCAGCGATATCGACGTGGTGGGCATCGACGAGGCGCAGTTCTTCGACGACGGCATCGTTGACGTGTGCAACCAGTTGGCAAATCGCGGCGTGCGCGTGATTATCGCAGGTCTGGATATGGACTTCAAGGGCATACCTTTTGGCCCGATGCCTGCCCTCTGCGCTATTGCCGACGACGTGACCAAGGTGCACGCCATCTGCGTAAAATGCGGGTCGCTGGCCTACGTCAGTCACCGTAAAGTACTCTCCGACAAACGTGTGCTACTGGGTGAAACACAGGAGTACGAGCCGCTATGCCGCGAGTGCTATCAGAAGGCGATAAGAAGTGATGAGTGATAAATGAGGAGTGTGGAATGATTTACGATAAACCGATAACATTCGACAAATTCGTACGCTGGCTAAGCTATGGTCTGCTGGCATTGGCAGTGATAGCCCTTATCAACTATCTAGGTAGCGTATTGCTCCCCTTTGCCGCTGCATGGCTGTTTGCCTACCTACTCTACCCTATGGTAAGGTTCGTGCAGTATAAACTGCATGTGCCAGGCAGGGTGCTAAGTATCATCGTATCGCTGGTGGTAGTCATCGCTATTCTCACGGGAGTGGCCTGGCTGATCATCCCGCCTATGATAGAACAGTTTGAAAAGCTTGGCGAACTCTTCACCACCTACATCCAGACAACGGCAAAGATAGACAGCATCCCCAATGCCGTAGCACAATGGACACAGGAACACCGCAAAGACCTGGAGGATTTTGTGAGGAGCGACAAATTTACTGAAGGCGTGAAAGATGCTCTTCCACAGATGTTTAATGTGGTGGGAAAGACGGCCAGTATTCTGATTAGCATCGTAGCCTCGCTCATCACACTGCTCTATATGTTCTTTATCTTGATGGACTATGAATACCTGACGGAGAACTGGATCAAGATTTTCCCCAAGAAGATACGTCCTTTCTGGAGCGAACTGGCAAAAGATGCCGAACGCGAGCTGAACAACTATATCCGCGGGCAGGGAATGGTGGCATTCATCATGGGCGTGCTCTTCTGCATCGGCTTTACGATTATCGACTTCCCAATGGCCATCGGTCTGGGCATACTCATCGGCATACTGGATCTGGTGCCTTATCTGCACACTTTCGCACTGATACCCACTGCTTTGGTAGCTCTGCTCAAGGCAGCCGATACAGGACAGAACTTCTGGATTGTCTTCGCAATGGCAGTAGCTGTGTTTGCTGTTGTGCAACTGATTATCGACCTCGTGGTAACGCCTTACGTCATGGGCAAGGCCATGCGACTGAATCCAGCCATTTTGTTGCTCTCGCTTTCCATTTGGGGAGCCCTGCTGGGATTCATCGGACTGATTATCGCATTGCCAGCCACCACCCTACTTATGGCCTATTATCAGCGATATATCACCCGTGAGAACGAGGAAATTGAGGTCGAATCCGAAAAATCATCCGAATAAATTTGGCTGTTTCAAAAATTCGTTGTACCTTTGCACCCGCTTTTATCACAAAGCACAAAGGTTGATCCGCTAGCTCAGTCGGTAGAGCACAACACTTTTAATGTTGGGGTCTTGGGTTCGAGCCCCAAGCGGATCACAAAAAAAGAGGCAATTTCTTGCCTCTTTTTTTGTTTTTGTCACTATTACATCTGTATCGGCACCACAACCTTGAAGGTAACATTGCGCCCCATATTGAAGACACCACGACGACCTGTAACACTGTTGACATCGGCATATTTCAAACGGCTGAGGTGATTCTGGTAGGCCTCATCAAGCAGGTTGTCGGCTGTGACATATAGCTCGGCTATCTTTTTCCCCTTCAGCTGGACATCGGTTCCCGCAGAGAGGTTAAGCAGGACATAACCTGGCGTTGCCGTCTCCGTATCATCGGCACTATAGATATGCGATTGCTTCAAGTAACAGTCCACTCCAGCTGCCACATAGAGGTTATTGAACAGAGCACGATGGGCGACATCTGTTGTATGATGATGGTTGATGGTGGTATGCGAGTGATGGAAAAGTTCCCACTTCAGTTCCGACG
>CAZIKA010000075.1:0-11977 GCA_964539705.1 uncultured Prevotella sp.
TCGTGGAGCACGGTAGCTCCCTCATACTGCTGGTCTGTGACGACAGTCAGCGTACCCTTGCCTGCCTTGTTCATAGATGCTGAGCCACTGATGTAGCCATTACCGTTGATTGTAATATTGGCATCACTATTTACCACGACAGCCGTCTTGGGTGTGGACTCTGTCAGAGTAATAATCTCGTCATCGAGCGGGTTGATGAGCCATTCGCCGTCGCCTGTTCCCGCGAAAGTCTCACAGTCAATGATATCAGCCTGTTCAGGACGCGTCTTAACGGTTATCTCGTTTGTATATTCCGACTTCTTATCACCCTGGAAGGCACAAATGCGCACCACGTATGATTTGGCAGGCTGCAGTGACTCATCGTTGATAATGTACTGTGCCACGTTGGCAGCCGTACGTCCCACTTCTACGAAATTGTCATCCTTCTTCATCTCGATGATAAAACCCTCCTCGTTATCGCTGAAGTCATACCACTCTATAGTCAGACTATTGGTCGTTGCAGAAGCCAGAGATGGCAGGATAGGTGTACGCAGGAAGAACTGACGGTCATCCTTGCTGATACTGTTGATATAGTTCTCGATATTGGCATAGCCATTAGCAGCTATTGTCATCGCATCGTTCTTAGTTTTATCCGTACCATTTGCCTCTTCCCAAGCATCGGGCATACCATCATTATCACTATCAACAGGCTTTGTGCCCTTAAACCAGCTCCATGTGGTAGGTACGCCTATAGGCAGTTCGTTCTCATTAGTAATGAGTTTTCCTTTCTTACCAAAAGAGAGCACCTCATCTATCATATAACAGTCTGCCTGATCACGATAGGGTAACGAGGCACCCACTTCCGGCAACAGTTTCTCTATCAGTTCATTGCCACCCCATTTCTCCAAAGCAGGATAGTTGTAAGGCGCACTCACCTTGTCACCACCACCAGTGCCGGTAAACAATGTGGGATTCAACACACCATCGCGGTTCTTGTCCTGCCAGTTATCATTACCATAGAAATGGAAATCACTGTTACCACCCGTCAAGGCATCGCCACCTACGGCAGGACCATTGATAAAGAGGTTGTTCTCAATGTTCACATAACTGGTGCCCTCTGAGTCACCTCCCATGTTATAGGCATAGTTTTTCCAGTTATAGACCAAATTGTTCACATACTGATTCTTGCCCTTCACCTTGAAGTTTCGTGTGGAGTTATCTACGAGCAGTATACGATAAAGCGTAATATTATCAGCCTGCATCAGTCCACCAGCAGAGTGAGTCATCAAACCCTGACCAACAATAGAGTTCATCAGTGTAATGTTCTGCGGAGCCGTTCCTTTGTTGTCCCAGTTGACAGAGAAGTTCTCATCCTGTCCCCATGAGAAGGAGCAGTGATCAAAAATCATATTCTGACCATTTGCAATACCTGCTGCATCCTTGTCCTTCGTGCCCACAGCGCCCATTCTGAAGCGCATATAGCGCACGATGATATTGTCGGAACCAGAAAAACTGACACCATCGCCATAGACAGTCACACCCTCACCTGGTGCCGTCTGACCGGCTACATAGAGATTCTTAGCGAAAACAATACGCGAGTTGATACGAATCACACCGCCCACATCAAAAACGACAATACGGTTTGGCTGACTCACGGCATCGCGCAGCGAGCCAGTACCCGAGTCATTCAGATTGGTCACATGATACACACTTCCTGCACGTCCGCCCGTAGCGAAACGACCCCAACCCTGAGCGCCAGGAAAGGCAAGCTGTTGCGCACTTACAGCCATACTTAACACAGACAGCGCAAGCGCCATAAAAAACTTCTTAGGTTTCATTTTTATTGATATTTTTTAGTTTTAGTCGAATTTCGGGGCAAAGATACGACTTTTTCCTCATATACCTCTTTTAATAATAGAGAAAAAAACTATAATCTTTGACAAAAAAAGAGGGGCTACTGAATAGCCCCTACAATTTCGTTCACATCGGAGATGCCGTGTCGATCCAACCAGTCGTTAATACCATCACGTACCTTGATGGTGACAGCCGGATCCAGGAAATTTGCCGTTCCTATCTCGATGGCACGTGCACCGCACATCAGGAACTCAATAGCATCCTCTGCCGTACTGATGCCGCCCAATCCTATAACAGGTATCTTCACGGCTTTTGCCACCTGATACACCATACGCAAAGCCACAGGTTTTACACAGGGACCGCTCAGTCCGCCAGTACCGATGCTCAGCGTCTTACAACGCTTCTCTATATTAACTGCCATACCCATCAGCGTGTTGATGAGCGATACGGTGTCAGCACCCTCAGCCTCTACAGCACGGGCAATCTCCGTGATATCCGTCACGTTAGGCGAGAGCTTTACGATGAGTGTCTTATGATAAGCCTGACGAACGGCTTTTACCACACTGGCAGCACCAGCACAGGTCACGCCAAAAGCCATACCACCGTCGCGTACATTAGGACACGAGATATTCAGTTCAATAGCAGGAATCTCATCTAGCGCATCCACACGGGCAGCACACGCTGCATAGTCCTCTGGCGACGAACCGCTCACATTGACAATATAAGTACCACCGGTAGGCAACAGCTGTGGATAGATATGTTCACAGAAATAATCTACACCTTTATTCTGCAGTCCCACGCAGTTCAACATACCCTGCGCCGTCTCCGCCATACGTGGATAGTCATTGCCCTCACGGGGCTTCAGGGTAGTACCCTTCACAATGATACCACCAATCCCCTTCAGGTCTACAAAATCCTGAAACTCAAGACCATAGCCAAAGGTTCCAGAGGCGGTCATCACGGGGTTCTTCAACTGCAACGCCCCTATATTTACTTCTAATTTTGCCATAACAATCGGTTGATATTAAATACAGGCCCTTCCTTACAAACACATACATTAGAGGTGAGAGGTTTGAGGTTGGAGGTCTCAGTGTGTTGAGCGGTTTCCCCGCTCACCTTCACCTTCTCCACACAACACAGGCAAGCTCCTAATCCGCACGCCATCAAATTCTCCAGTGATACCTCGCATTCTATGCCTTTTTCACGGGCATAACGGGCTACAGCCTTCATCATTGGCGTAGGACCGCAACACTGAATCATGTCGAAGTGCTCGTTCTGAAGCACACTATGATTCGTCACAAAACCTTTCTCGCCCATAGAGCCGTCTTCCGTTGTCACCAGCACGCGTCCATATTTCTCGAACTCAGAGAGCATCAACAAATCTTTTGCTGAGCGAGCACCTAACAGGAACGTAGGCTCAATGCCCTGCGCCTTCAGCGAAGCACCCAGATACAATAGCGGAGCCACACCTACACCGCCACCCGTCAACAAAACAGTGTGCCCAGCGGTTTCCCCGCTGGGAATCGTGAACCCATTTCCTAATGGTAGCACGCAGTTCAGCGTATCGCCCGCCTTCAACTGCGCTAACCGTCGCGTACCATCGCCTACACAGGCAACCAACAGCCACAGCTCATTAGCCACTCTATCAACGAAATGAATGGAGATAGGTCTCCTTAAAAACGTAGAAGACGACCCATCAACACGTACTTCCACAAACTGACCTGGCCGCATAGGGGGTAACGGCTCCCTGTCGGACAATTTAATGAGTACATAACGCTCATGCACCTGCTCTACCGACACCACCGTCAGGTCTAAAATATATTTCTTCATTTACACCTTATTAATAATAATGGTGCAAAGGTACGAAAAAAAAATAATATAACACGAATTACCACGAATTATCCACGAATTTTTCATATAATTAATGGCAAATTATATGGGCAATTCATGGTAATTATATGTTAAAAAACTACTTCTTTGCGGGCACAAAACTTTCCCACGTTTGGTCATCATAATACACCCGAATCTCAGTGACGTGTCTTAAAGGTTTGTTGACATTATTTAACATCTCGACGTTTTGATCTACACGTGTATTCCTTACACCATTAAAATGATTCATCGTCGATTGAACATTTTTGGTGTTAGAAGGAATCGACTGCCCAAAATCGAACATCTGATCCTGATTTTGAGTTGAAAAATCAGATGAAAATTGAGACGAATCTGACATATCTGAGCCAGTATTTTGTTCAGAATGATCAGATGAAGATGCATACATTTCACCTTGTCCGAACATCAACCATTCGAGACTAACATCCGGAAATTTCTTTTTGATGCTCTCAATGATGTTAATGGTAGGGCGGGTGCGATCATTGAAGATGCCACTGAGGGTAGCGGGGGTGGTTCCGATGTAACTGGCGAACACCTGCTGAGTCATGTGTCGCGACTCCATAATTTGTCTGATTCTGTCCTTCATTTTTTTGATCAAGTCGTTTTGGAGCCTAAAAAGGCGCTTTTCTTTTCAGTTTACAAAGGTAAAGCAAAAAAATGAACCGTGCAAGTTTTTAAAGAAGAATTTACGATATTGAAGTTTAAATATTTGATTTTAAATTTGCGAATATTAAGCTAAAAGAATGAGTTTTCTGGCTTTAAATTCGTAAATCTAAATATTAAGAATTTTAAGATGTTAAAGCCAAATTACGTAATTTGAATACAACTTATTGGTTTTTAGTGCGTTAAAGATAACACACATGGCAATAAAACTCGGTTTTAAACATATAATTCCCATGTAATTTTCCATATAATAATCATATAATACCCTCAAAAAGGTCTTTATACAGGTGATTTGAGATTATTAAAGACAATTGCATGGGGATTATACGATAATCCAGGTTTAAATACGAAGAAACAAATATTTTCTACGAAAATAGTGTATAAAGTATTGATTTTTAATATTTTACAAACACAAAATTATTGCTTTATAAATATGCATTCGCGTATTCAAAGACAATAGTTTACATATTTAATGTTTAATATTTAATATTTCGATATTGACAAAGTTTACATTTTAAAATATAAATATCACACAAATAGATAAAGATTCTCGAACTTATAGACTTTTAAACTTAAACACTTTCAAATTCTAAAAAAGCTTAACGTTAAATTTTAACGCGCTGAAAAATCGCTATTTTTAAATGCTTGAAGAATTCTGCATCAGCGTTCAGCGAAGCGAGAATTTTAAAAATATGAGGGTAGTTATTTCTACGTAAAGCACTGATTTTGATAGCCTTTAGGGTCAAAAAAAGCACTCTTGGCGAGTGCTTATTCTAGATAAAAAATGGGGTAATTTTAATGCAAAATGAAGAAAATTAGCTCCTTCATCAACTCCTCTGGAGGGGTATTTGGGTTGTCCAGGCCCTTACTTTTGGCATCAATTTCGCGTAGTTTGGAAATGATCTGCATCGTTTTCATCGCAGTAAAATTTCTCATGCCAGTCATGTAGTCTTTTGCTGCCCAGGGAGACCTCAGTTCCAACCACTCTGCTACCCTCTCCTGACTCCCTTTTTCTGGACAATAATATGCCAACATCAGATTTTGGAAGTAATTAAATAGCATTGGGAGGAAAGAATAGATGCTTCCGGCCTTCGGGTTCTTTTCAAAATAATTAACAATTTGATTCGCTTTGAACACATTTTTATTAACAATTGCATCTCGCAGTTCAAAGCCATTAAAATCCTTGCTCACCCCTATCCTATCCTCCACCACCTGGGGAGTAATCTTCTTATTTTCTTCTGGCAAACTGAGGAGCACCTTTTCCAGTTCACTGACAAGTCGACTCAAATCAGCTCCGATGGCATCAGCGATGAGTTGTGTGGATTTCGGATCGATAGCCGCATTTTTCTGCTTGACGTAATTCTCGATGAAAGTTGGCAGGTCACGTTCTTTTAGTTTCTGACTCTCAAAAAGCACGCCAGCCTGTTGGATAGCCTTCACTAATTCCCGCTTACGCCCGTCAATCTTGCCGTTTTTATGACAAATCACCAATACGGTGCTTGTCAGCGGCTGTTTGATATATTTCTCCAGCGCATCTGTATTTTTCAGATTCTGCGCCTCTTTCACAATCACCACCTGTCGCTCAGCCATCATCGGATAACGACGGGCTGCATCAGCAATCTGCGATGCGTTCACGTCAGAACCAAACATGATAGTCTGGTTGAAATCACGTTCCTCAGGCTGCAAGGCGTGTTCTGCAATATAATCGCAAATTTTGTCGATATAGTACGACTCCTCACCCATCAGGTAGTAAACAGGGCGGAACTGTCCGCTCTGCAACTCCTTCATGATGCTGCTATAAGTCACATTTTTGGTTTCTGCCATTGCTCTTTGCAAGATTTTTAGTACTTTTGCAACTGCAAAGGTACAAAATAAATGGAAATAAACCTACCTCCATACGAAATAAAATTGCGCGAGCATAACGGACAGCGTCAGATTTTCGATGCTTTGCGCCGCCGTTATGTGGCTCTGACGCCCGAGGAATGGGTGCGCCAGCATTTCGTACATTTTCTGATTGAGCACAAAGGCTACCCCAAGGGTTTGCTGGCTAACGAGGTAGAACTGCGTATAGGCGAGAAGAAACTGCGTTGCGACTCCATATTATATAATAAAGAATTGCAGCCGCAGATGATTATCGAGTACAAAGCGCCGCATATCGAACTGACGCAACGTGTGTTCGACCAGATTACAGCCTATAATTTCCTGCTCCACGTGGATTATCTGATTATCTCCAACGGCATGCAGCACTACTGCTGCCGTATGGATTACGAAAATCGGGAATATTCCTTCCTGAGGAACATTCCCGATTATAAAGATTTATATAACATATAATTACCATTAATTACCCATATAATTTTTCATTAATGATAATTAGTGGGTAATTAATGGTAATTCGTGTTGAATTAGATCATATCATTGGCATCCGTCGTCTTCTTAGATGTTGACGACTTGCGCACGGTAGCACCGGTACCTGCAGCAGCACGACGACGTGTGGTCTTCTTCTCCTCTGTAGCGGGCTTATCTACCTTAACGCCAGCCAGTTCCGGATCGATGAGGATACGTCCGCAGTACTCGCAAACGATAATCTTCTTGTGCATCTTGATATCCAACTGACGCTGGGGTGGAATCTTGTTGAAGCAACCACCGCAGGCATCACGCTGTACGTACACAATACCCAGACCGTTACGTGCATTCTTACGGATACGCTTGAATGATGTGAGCAGACGAGACTCGATTTTTGCCTCCAGCTCACTGGCTTTCTCTCTCAGTTTCTCCTCCTCAGCGTGAGTCTCATCCATGATCTCATCCAGCTCGCTCTTCTTCAGGTCCAGGTCCCCCTGTTTCTCCTTCAGCACAGCCAGACTGCCCTGCAGTTCTTCCTGCTTTTCTGCGATACGGTGCTGAGCCTCGTTGATCTTCTTGTTACAGAGTTCAATCTCCAAGCTCTGATACTCAATTTCCTTCGACAGCGTGTCGTACTCACGGTTGTTGCGCACCTCGTCGAGCTGACGCTTGTAGCGCTCTACGTTGCCTTTTGCATCCTCTATCTCACCTTTCTTCTGAGAGATAGCACGCTCAAACTCATCCACCTCGCTCTGAATACGTTCGATACGGGTGTTCAAGCCTTCAATCTCTGCCTCCAGGTCTTCCACCTCGAGGGGCAGTTCACCGCGCAGTGCCTTTTTCTCATCAATAGCAGACAGAGCGGTCTGCAACTGGAACAAAGTCTTCAGTTTCTCTTCCACTGACAAGTCTGTAGGATCTTTCTTTGCCATAATTCTAAAATTTATTTCGTTATTACGTTGTTTCGATTTGGCGTTATTTCGTTATGACGTTATGACGTTATTTCGCCTAAAAATATTTGATCGGATTCGTGTTTGTCTCTGCGATGAAGGTGGGGACGCCCGGGCATTCCTTTTGGATGATCTCCTGGAATATTTCCGAGGTGAACTGCTCACTCTCATAGTGCCCGATAACGCAAATCTGAATCTGCTGTTCGTGCCCGAAATACACGTGATAGTGCATCTCGCCGGTAATGAAAGCATCCGCTCCTGCCGCGATGGCCTCATCAAGCATAAAGTCCCCTGCGCCACCACAGATAGCGACCTTCCGTATTGGTCTCTGTAACAACTCGTTACACATCGCGCACTTCACGCCGAAGCGCTCTTTTACCAAGGCGATGAAGGCCTCAGCAGCCAACGGCTGCGGCAGATCTGCCAGCACAAAAGGCACCTTTTCTTGGGTAGGTGTAGCAAGGGCGTTGGAAGGGAGAAGCAAGGGAGAAGCAAGGGAGTAGCAAGGGGCTGGAATTTGCGCCCCCAATCGCTCTGCGATTTTGAAGTTCACCCCACCCTTTGCATTATCCATATTGGTATGCATCGAGATGACGCATACATCATGCTTAATTGCCTTACGCACAGTGCGTTGCACGTCGTTGACATCGCTCACCTGTTTCAGTCCACGGAACAGCAACGGGTGATGACTCACCACCAGGTTACACCCCTTGGCGATGGCCTCGTCGATGACGTTTTCAGTGACGTCCAGACACAATAATGCCCCTGAAACATCCGCCTCTGTTAATCCAATCTGCAAGCCAGCATTATCCCAACTTTCCTGCAGCGGCAGGGGCGCGAACTGTTCAAGGGCGCTCAGCACTTGTTTTATTTTCACGCTTATCGCAAATAATTAGGCTGCAAAGGTACGAATTATTTTCCAAATTCGCCACATTTACCCCTAAATTTTAAACTAACTTTAACAATACTGTTCCCCCAAACAAAAACGCAAATGAATATTAAAAAAGCAGAAATAAAAATAAATAGCCAACCATTTTTCCACAGTTCTAATCATATTTTCCTTAAGGAAAAGCCAAAAACATATCTTTGAATAAATCACATAATACCATTACGCCATCATCCTACAACTCTTGTTAACCAAATATCGATTTTTTAGTTAAAATCTATTAATATATTCATTATTGCTTGATATAAATCATCTTTTTTGGACATTTTATCGAAAAAAAAACGCAAAAAACTTGGCAGTCTCCAAAATTTTTCTTACTTTTGCCTCATATAATAAGGTAAAAACCAAATTAAATTAACGACAAAACCAAAAATATTGACCTGCCAAACAACATAAAACGATGACCAAATACATGCAGCGACATATTATTTTCATTCTGCTGATAGCATTGACATCCGTGCTATCCGCAGTTGCTGCAACGATGTTTGTTCTGGCAGATCGCACATTCTACGACAAATATTCCTATATCCGCTTTGTGGATAGCAAGGACTCCATCAATCTGACTGACGAGGACTTCTACGACAACTGCGCCAAGGTGGTGTTCCCCGTCAACAAGTTTGGCCTTCCCAAGAACGATATGACCCTAGAGGAACTCGAGAAAGAAGTACTTCCACGCGTCAATGAAGACAGTCTGGAGCTGGTAGCTATCGTGATTCGCGGCGCTGCCTCACCAGAAGGTCCGTTCCTGAATAATAAGCGACTGGCCCAGAACCGTGCCAAGGCGTTGACCGATTTCATCACCTCACGCCTCACTTTCAAAGGCGAGTCAGACTCTACTGACAACCAGAGAGCCCTTCCCAAGGCTATCACTCAGGACTACGACATCGAGGACTACCGTTCGCTCTGCATTGCCATGAAGAAAGCTGATGATCCTGACTACGACTATGTGAAGGGCATCTGCGACAAGTATCTGGAGAAGAACGATATGCGCCACCTGAAGTCCACGCTGATGTATACCCGTGGCGGCAAGCTGTGGCGCCGCTTGCTCCAGACCTATTATCCGCAGTTGCGTTCTGCCCGCATCATGCTCTTCTTCCGTAAGTACAAGGAGCCGGAACCTATCATCCCAGAACCCGAACCTGAGATTATCCCCGTCGACACCGTAGACACGGAGCCTATTTCCGATAACGACACACTCTTTGTAAGCGACGTTCGCCTACCCCGCAAGAAACTGCTTGCCGTGAAGACCAACCTCCTACTCGACCTGGCTTATATGCCGGGTTATGATCGTTGGTGCCCCATCCCCAATATCGCCCTTGAGTACTATCCGCTTAACGGACACTTTACCTTTGGTGCCTCTTTCGATATGCCTTGGTGGCAGGACTACAACGCCCATAAGTTCTTCCAGTTCCGCAACTATCAGATTGAGGGACGCTATTACTGGAAAGGAGCTACTAGTTCAACCAATGAGACTAGTGAAGCTAGCATCATTAACTACAACAAAAATGCCTACACCGGCTTCTACCTGCAGGGCTACGCCCATACCGCCGTCTTCGGCATCTGCTTCGATGCTAATCGCGGCTGGGTAGGCGAAGGTGTTGGAGCCGGCATCGGAGCAGGCTACGTGATGCCGCTGAGCCGCAATGGTCACTGGAAACTGGAACTGGGCTTGCAGCTCGGATTCTTCCGTTGTCAGTACGATCCCTATCGCTACGAGAACCCCGTGAACCCCTCCTACCACGATAATCTCTATTACTACAAATGGACGATGAAGCGTGAGTACTTCAGGAAGCGCCAGTACCGCTGGAGCTGGATAGGCCCCACCCGTGTAGGCATCACCCTGAGCTACGACCTGCTGTATCGCAAAAGACCAGTAGTCCAGCGAAGCAATGAAATAATGAAATAACGAAAGCGGCCCCAACGAAATTACGTAATTACGATATAACGTTATAACGAAAAGAGAAAAGGCCGCTAAAGAAACGAAAACGAAAAAATGAGAACGATTAAGACCATCATCAGCAGACTGAAGAACCGCGCTCTACGGAGCGAGGCTATGCAGCTTGTGGCCTTAATCGTTATCGTTTCATTTACCACTCTTCACCTCTCACTGATCACTTCCTGCACCCCCGAGCCGCCGCTCCACCTCTATGATGCTCCAGAAGTGGCTGTAAAGCTTTCTACCAAAGCCTCAGTCACAGGCACCGGACTTGACATATATGGCTATTGGCAGACGGTGCTGGAGCTTAATGCACGCTTAAATGTCGACACCAAGTGGTACTACGGCTGGGACTCCACCGACATCAAGACCCACCATAGCGACATCGGCTATTACCTTCCTAACATCTTCGAATTACGCCGCTACTATACTGGCGAAGTACCCTATGCCCCTCATACTGGCGTAGTTCCGGGAACCCTCTTTATTGACTCCATTCTTCCTTGCCGATTTGATTATGGCTACTGGGACATGCTGCTGTGGAACAAGATTATCCCGCGCGAAGCCGACATTCAGAATATCATTATCGACGAGACCAGCTCGCTCGACTCCGTCATTGCCTTTACCAACCAGACGATGAACCCCTCGCGTTATAACGCCCCGAAGTTCACCCATTCGTTCAACGAGCCGGAGTTGCTATTTTCTTTCTACGACGCAGGCATCAATGTTAACGAATCCCTTGACTCCTTTAAGTACGATGAAGTGACCAACTCGTATGTCAGAACCCTGGAGCTTCGTCCTCTTACCTATATCTACCTGACGCAGGTGATCTTACGCAACAACAAAGGACGTATTGCCAGTGTCGATGGTAACGCGAACCTCTCTGGTATGGCTCGCAGCACCAACCTGAACACAGGCATTGCCGGCAACGACGCCATCACTGTATATTTCCATGTTCTGAAGAAAGACAGTATCAACATGGATGGCGAGCAGGTTGACATCATCGGAGGCAGACTGCAGACCTTCGGTATCCCGGGCCATATACGCATGGCAACCAAGGCGCCGAGTCGTTCTGAGGAGGTGAAGGACACCCATCGTCACTATATGGACATTACGATGCAGTTCAACAACGGTATGGACTCCACCTTCGTGTTCGACGTCACCGACACTATCCGTAAATACCCCAACGGCGGTATCATCACCTATATTCTCAACGTCGACTCCATCCCGATACCACGTCGCTCCGGCGGCTCCGGTTTCGATGCCGTGGTGAAGGATACGGAAGACGGCGGAACCTGGGAGTTTGATATGTAAAGACATTAAAGATTAAACATTAAAGATTAAAAGATTAAAAGATTGAAGAGATAAAAACAAGAAACAAAAATACTAACAATAAAAACTGTACAGTTATGAAAAGAAACT
>CAZIKA010000076.1:0-11781 GCA_964539705.1 uncultured Prevotella sp.
GATTATGCATCGTACGTTATCTTAGAGCGTGCCGTACCTCATATTGAGGACGGACTAAAACCAGTGCAGCGACGCATCCTGCACTCTATGAAACGCATGGATGACGGACGTTATAACAAGGTGGCCAACATCGTGGGTCACACCATGCAGTTCCACCCGCACGGCGATGCTTCTATCGGCGACGCCCTGGTACAGCTAGGTCAGAAAGACCTGCTGATCGACACACAGGGAAACTGGGGTAACATCCTGACAGGCGACCGTGCTGCTGCGCCCCGATATATTGAGGCCCGTCTGTCAAAATTCGCTTTAGATACCGTCTTCAACCCCAAAACCACCGAGTGGCAGCTTAGCTATGACGGACGCAACAAGGAGCCTATTACGCTTCCTGTCAAGTTCCCGTTACTGCTCTCACAGGGTGCTGAGGGTATTGCTGTAGGTCTATCTTCCAAAATCCTACCACATAATTTCTGTGAGATTTGCGATGCTGCCATCAGTTACCTGCATGGCGAGGAGTTTCATCTCTATCCCGATTTTCAAACGGGCGGTTCTATCGATGTCTCGAAATACAACGACGGCCAGCGTGGTGGTGTACTGAAAGTGCGTGCAAAGATAGAAAAACTCGACCAGAAGACACTCGTCATTCGAGACCTACCCTATTCGAAGACCGTTGATAGTCTGATTGACAGTATTAAGAAAGCCATTGAGAAAGGTAAGATCAAGGCACGCCATGTAGATGATCTGACATCAGCCTCAGTGGAGATACAAATACACCTCATGCCAGGCATTAGTAGCGATAAGACTATCGATGCCCTCTATGCCTTTACCGACTGTGAGATCAGTATCTCGCCCAACTGCTGCGTTATCAAGGACGAGAAACCACAGTTCCTCACTGTGAGCGATGTGCTAATACACTCTGCAGAACGCACTAAGGGTCTGATTCGTCAGGAACTGGAGATTCGCAAGAATGAGCTGCTGGAGCAATATCATTTCTGTTCACTGGAAAAGATCTTTATTGAGGAGCGTATCTATAAGGACAAGAAATTCGAGGAGGCTCCCAACGTAGATAAAGTCTGTGAACATATTGACAACCGACTGACACCTTTCTACCCACAATTGGTGCGCGAGGTAACCAAGGACGACATCCTGCGTCTCTTGGAAATTAAGATGCAACGCATTCTGAAGTTCAACAAGGAGAAGGCCGATGAGTTGATGGCTCGCATCAAAGCGGAGATAGAGGAGATTGACCGTGACCTGAATAACCTCACAGAGGTAACAGCTGCTTGGTTCCAGTTCCTGAAAGACAAGTATGGTAAGGAGCATCCACGCCTCACGGAGATTCGCAACTTCGACACCATTGAGGCAAGTAAGGTGGCCGAGGCAAACCAAAAGCTCTATATCAACCGACAAGAGGGCTTTATTGGTACGGGATTGAAGAAGGACGAATTCGTGTGCAACTGTTCCGACATTGATGATATCATCATCTTCTATCGTGATGGAAAGTTCAAGGTAGTACGTGTAGCAGAAAAGCTCTTCGTCGGCAAGAACGTACTGTGGCTCAGCGTGTTTAAGAAAAACGACAAACGCACCATCTACAACATGGTGTACCGTGATGGAAAGTCTGGTCCCTGCTACATCAAACGCTTTAATGTGACGGGGATTACTCGCGACCGTGAGGTAGATCTGACGCTGGGTACCTCTGGAACGAAGGTGATGTACTTCACCGCCAACCCCAACGGTGAGGCTGAGGTCATCAAGGTTACACTCGAAGCTTCCGTTCAGACTGCTCATCCACGTATGAGCCTGTTCCTGGAGCGTTCGTTCGCCACCATCGACATCAAGGGACGCACGTCAAAGGGCAACCTGCTGACAAAATTCCCCGTCCACCGCATCACGCTGAAGAGTCAAGGGCACTCCACGCTGGGCGGACGTAAGGTATGGTTCGACCCCGATGTCAACCGTCTGAACTACGACGAGCACGGACGTCTGCTAGGAGAGTTCTTCGACGACGACCAGATTCTAGTAATTCTGAAGAATGGAGACTTCTACCTAAGCAACTTCGATGTCAACAACCACTACGAAGAAAATATCCTGCGCATTGAGAAATATCGGGCTGACAAGGTGTGGACCTGTGTGCTCTTCGATGCCGACAATCAGGGTTATCCTTACCTGAAACGCTTCCTCATGGAGGCTACGAAGCGCAAGCAGAACTTCCTTGGCGAGAATACGCAGTCGCAGATGGTTCTACTCACGGATGTGGTTTATCCGCTTATCAAAGTGAACCATGGCGGTGCCGACGAGTTTCGCGGAAGTGAGGAAGTCGATGCCGAGCAGTTTATTTCTGTTAAGGGCTTTAAGGCCAAGGGCAAGCGTCTGAGCACATATCAGATAGAAAGCATCGAGGAACTGGAACCAATGAGGTTTCCGGAGGAACCGGAAAGTGAAAGTCAGGAGCCTCAGGATAGTCCAGTGGTTGACCTCGATCCTGATGCAGGCAAGAGTCAGCAACAGATTATCGATGAGATGACTGGGCAGCTAAGACTATTCGATGATGAGGTGTAGAGTTTGGCTGTTGGCTATTGGCTATTGGTCATTGACTGTTAGTACTATTTGCGCCCAAAGCAGTTATCAATTCGGCATCGGGAGCACACAAGTGCTTGACACCTATCTTACCCAAGAGAAGTTCAAGGGCACCGGTATCTCCCTTCTCAATGTCAACGAGCACGCCCGTCCGGGAAAGCAATGGTCTACCGTTTGGCAGCACCAACTAAACCTCTCTGTCGTCAAAGACCGTAACAAAGATGGATCTGAGATAGAGAGTGCTTATAATCTGTATATCGGACGCTATCGTGCCTGGCATCTGTTTGACAATCAGTTAAAATTGCAGGCAGGTGCCTTGGGGGATTTCGGTTTAGGTTTTATCTATAACACCCGCAACGCCAATAACCCAGCACAGGCACGAGCCACCTTACAGTTACGTCCTTCAGGTATCGCCACCTATTCTATCAGCAAATTCGTATTCCGCTATGAGCTCGACCTGCCTCTTATAGGCTTAGCTTTCAGCCCTAACTACGGACAGTCGTACTACGAGATTTTTTCTTTGGGCAACTACGACCATAACATCGTACCCACCACCTTTATTTCTCAGCCCTCCTTCCGACAACAACTTACAGCTGCATGGCAGTTCAGCAAGTCGACAGCCCTCAGTATAGGCTATCTGGGCGACTACCAGCAGCTGCAAGTCAACAACCTGAAGCAGCACGTCCTCACGCACCGCTTCATGGTTGGCATTGTTCGGGGATTATGAGAAATCCACCAAGATACGGAACACCTTACCGGGATTCTCACTCCACCAACGCATGGTATCGAGAGCTTCCTCGGGTTTGATGACCTTTGTAATCAAATCATCAACAGGACACGTACCACGCTCTAGATAACGGATCACAGCACGGAAGTCGCTAGGCTGGGCATTGCGTGAGCCACGGATATCCAATTCTTTCTGTACGAAGTACTTTGTCTGGAACGACACCTCTGACTTGGCATAACCGATACAAGCCACACGTCCGGTGAAGGCCACTTCGTTAATAGCCATCTGATAGGTAGGAACACTGCCCACAGCCTCGATAACAACATCAGGACCAAAGCCTCCAGTCATCTCCGACAGACGCTGATGTACGTCCTCCTTGATGGTGTTAATGGTATAGGTAGCCCCCATCTTCTTGGCTAGAGCCAACTTCTCATCGTCAATATCTGCTGCGATAACAGTAGCACCACGCATAACAGAACGCACGATAGCGCCCATACCTACCATACCACAACCAACCACCATCACGACATCTATATCAGTAACCTGCGCACGACTCACGGCATGGAAACCTACGCTCATCGGCTCTACCAATGCCGTAACCTTCGGGGTTAGCATGCCTGCAGGGATGATTTTCTCCCAAGGCAGGACGATAAACTCCTTCATGGCACCATTGCGCTGTACCCCCAACGTCTCATTATGCTGACAGGCATTGACACGCTGATTACGACAGGAAGCGCATTTGCCGCAATTGGTATAAGGATTACAGGTCACCACCATACCAGGCTTCAGGTTTTCGGGGACACCAGCACCTACAGCCTCTATCACGGCACCCACCTCATGACCAGGAATCACGGGGTTCAGTGCCATTGTGTTACGACCCATAAAGGTGTTGATATCCGAACCACAAAAGCCTACGTAGCTAAGGCGCAACATCACTTCACCGTCACCAGGCATTGCTGGTTTGGGGAGATCTACAATATTTAATTCTTGTGAATGAGTAATTTGAATTGCTTTCATTATTTATTAATTTTTCAACTTTTCAATTTTTCAACCTTTATTTATTCCGACATATTTTTAATATATGGTAGTTCGGGTAGATTGGAGAACCCATAGAATGTCTTGGCATTGACACCCAGGAAGAGTGCCTTTTCTTCTTCACTCAGTTCCTTACTCTTGCTCACAAAGTCATACGACATCCTATAGGTAATGGCTGTGATGGTACGAGGATAGTCTGAGCCCCACATCAATCTGTCCCATCCCACGAGATCGGCAGCCTCACGAATACGCTTTACTGCTGTGGGGAAAGGATAGAACTCGGAGTTGTAGAGCCATGTGATACCACCCGACTCAATCATTACGTTCTCACCCTGACGAGCCAAGAGCACCTGACTACGGAAAGATGCCGTATTGGGCATTCCAAAATGACCAATGGCAACCTTTAGGTTGGGGCATTCCTGAATGACTTCTGTCATCTGCCCAATTTGCTTTTCATCATCAGCCAGACACATCGAGAGAATCATCCTTCGGCCTTCCATCAGTTTGAATACAGGCATCAGCGTCTGCAAAGGCTCGTAAATACGGTGCCCGGGGAAGGCTATACCTTTCAACCCAGCATCAATGACAGTCTGTGCCTCATCAGCGTTCCAAGCCATTCCCATACAGAAGAAGCGATCGGGATAGCGACGCTGCACATCAGCCAGATAGTCATTCTGACAGCCATCAATGATTTCCTGTACCACGACAGCTCCACCCACCTGTGCATAGTTCATATTCGACAGGAACACCTCTGCCGTATTCTGACCGTCAATCATAAAAGGCGGCAACATCTGCACCTCCTCGTCGAAGAAGATGCTACGTCCGTTCTTCAGCGACAGAATGCGTTTCCCGTCAATCTGCGTGTCCTGTTTCAGCCATAAATGACTGTGAGCATCAATTATGAGTTTGCCCATGTCACGCGCTGTTGATTACCGATAATCTCTTTCACCTCACGCACTAGGTCCCAGTCGGGTTCCTCATTAGCCCATTCTATGTTGCGACGCACGTTGGCAGGGTTTGCTGACGAAAAAAGCGTAGAAGCAATGCGGGGGTTGCTCACAGAGAACTGTACAGCGAGCTTCTCGATAGGATAATTTTTCTCGTTGCAGTACTTGGCCGCCTTCTGACAAGCCTCCACCAAAGCCTTGGGAGCAGGATGCCAGTCGGGCACACCACGCTGAGAGAGCAAACCCATAGACAGAGGTGATGCGTTCACAATACCGATGCCATGCTGTTCGAAGAAGCCCAGATAATCCACGATGGCATCATCATTCAGGGTATAGTGACAGAAGTTCAGTATACTCTCCACAACGCCTTTCTTACTATGCTCGATAACCCATTTCAAGTTCTCCAATTGCAGGTCAGTGATACCCACGTGACCCACAACGCCCTTTTTCTTCAGTTCCACCAGTGCCGGCAGGGTCTCATCAACTACCAGTTGCAGTCCGCCTGGACGGGCAGCTTGGAACTCAATATCGTGTACATTAATCAGGTCGATAAAATCGATACCCAGCCGTTCCATACTCTCATACACGCTATCGGTGACGCGTTTGGCAGAGTAGTCCCAAGTATTCACACCATCCTTACCATAGCGACCAACCTTCGTACTCAGGAAATATTTTTCACGGGGGATATTCCTCAAGGCTTTTCCTAGTACGGTTTCTGCCTTGTAATGTCCATAATAAGGACTCACGTCGATAAAGTTAATACCACCCTCGATGGCTGCTTCAACAGCCTCAAAGCTCTCTTTCTCGTTGGTCTCACGAAAGACACTGCCCAGCGACGAAGCGCCAAAGCTCAAATGGGAAATCTTCATTCCCGTCTTACCTAATTCTGTGTATCTCATCTCTTAAAACACTAAATAATAAAAACCAAACTATTTCCTCACCCTCAACACTGGTGCTATTTTGTTGCACGGTGCGGGTAGACTCACCTCAAGACCATCCGTTGTCTGACGGGCTTTCAACTTACCATACCCCAAGAGATACACCTCACTAATACGCTTCTTTAAGTTGGGATTGCCCTTTGCAAGTGACTTCACTACGAGTTTGCCATCCTCAGGCCAGCCCATTGCGGTAACGTAAAGGTCTTTCTTAGTCTGGTTAAAACGAATATCACGATAGTCCATACCATTATACTGTCCTTCATTAAAGCCCTGGGAGTTAATCTTAATGTCTTTCTCAGCCACTGGTCCCTCGCCAAACTTCACCCACGGACGGGTACCGAAGATACTCTCGCCATTCTGCGTCATCCAGGCCTCCAGCTCATTAAGAAAAGCCTCTGCCTTATCGTCGTAGGTACCATCGCCACGCAGAGGGATGTTCAGAAGCAGGTTACCATTCTTCGACACAATATCCACCAGTTGCTTCACAATATTGGTAGCCGACCTATAGCCCCGATGGTATGTAACGGTGTTATAGTGCCAATCACCAATGCAGTTACATGTCTGCCAAGGTTGCTCTATCATTTGGTTGGGCGCACCACGCTCCACATCCCATGTCAGCGCTTTCTTCTGGTCTTCGTTCAGAATTTTGCCAAATACCACACCACGAGGGTTCTTATTATAAAGATGTGTAGCAATCTTCAGACCGCAGTCGCTCAAGGGATAGAACGGCAATACGGTCACATCGAAGTAAATCAAATCGGGGTTATACCTATTGATAGCATCAAGCGTACGGTCGTAGAAGTTGGTAACAAATTCCTGTGACGGTGGACAAGCTCCGTGGCTCCAGTCCCACTGTCCGTGAATGGCACCGTTATCCCACGAGCCTTTACTCATTGGATGGTTCTGCTGATACAGCATCTGTGGGTCTAGCCCTTCCCACCATTTCCCTTTTCCGTCTTCCTTCGTCAGGTTACCATCGTAATAGACACCAGCCTTCGCGCCTTCCAGATCATAGCGCTGAGAAGGTTCGAACCATGTCCACGCATGATCTGCATGGAATGAGATGCCCAAAGGCAATCCCTGTTTCTTCGCTGCCTTTGCCCACTCTGCCAAGATATCACGCTTCGGGCCGATGTTCTTCGAGTTCCAGGGCTGATACTTTGAGTCCCACAGGTCGTAGTTGTCGTGGTGGTTACCCAGCACAAAGAAATACTGCGCCCCACAACGCTTATAGCGAGCCACCAGGCTATCGGGCTGCCATTTCTCAGCTTTGAACAAAGGAAGCACATCCTTATAGCCAAACTCTGAGGGATGTCCGTAGTGTTCACGGTGGAAGTTTGCTTTTCCGTGCCCCTCCATATACAACTCGCGAGCCATCCAGTCGCCGCTACCTTCTACGCACTGGGCACCCCAATGGGCCCAGATGCCGAATTTCGCATCGCGGAACCACTCCGGTGTCTGGTGATGTTCAAGCGACTGCCACGTAGGTTCAAACTGTCCCGTCTGCATTTTCTCATGCACCTCACTCACGGGAATCCTGTAACTCTCCTGCGCCATTGCGGAAAGCAACCCACAACTCAGCGCTAATGCCATGACTATCTTTTCCATATATAGCTTTTAGTTTTGCAATCTAAACAATAAATCATTCTCACTTCCTCATTCTCTCTCGGTACTCCTGCGGCGTACTGCCTGTCTGCTTGCGGAACATCCGGATAAAGTAGCTGTGATCGCTGAAGCCCAGAGAATAGGCCACCTCCTTCACGGGCATGTCCGTCGTATATAGCAATAGTTGTGCTCGCTCCACCTTCTTGCTGTTGATATATTGTACGGGCGATGTACCAAACTCCCGTTTGAATAGTCGGATAAGATAGGGTTTCGTAACGCAAGCCACATCAGCTAGTTCCTCAACATCGGTACTCTCGGTGATATGCGAGTGGATATGTGTCTGCACCCGTTTCATGCGCTCGTCGCGTGTCCATACATGAGGCTCTGCCAGTCGCAGGAATCTTGAGAAGAGCATCAGAATAGCCCCACGTAACTCCATCTTCTGCCATAGCGGCATCTCGCAGTAGCGTTGCACGTAGTCAGTCATATGCGACACGTTGTCATAGGCCTGTGGGTTGCTGGCTGGCAACATGGCCTGCGGGTGCTGCTCGCACATCCGCTGCAGCAGCAACTCATCATCCCTACTGCCCTCTACCTCAGTGGGAAAATCGTAGCTCTCCACCAGACTCATCTCGTTGCCTACCCCTTCGTACACGTGTAAATAAAAATGTACAAACTTCCCTTCGCACTCATACGAGTGGAGCGTATAGGCAGGGATGATATACAGATGTCCTGGTCGCAAGTTCACCGTCTGCTTGGGCAGGTGTAGTACCGCCCTACCCTCTTTCACGTAGTAGATACGCGAGAAAGGCGAGATGACGTCCTTCCAGTTCCAGTCACCATCATGGTGCGCCAGCCCCACATTAAGCATCTGCAAATTAAATGACTCTATTGGTATCTGCATCTTTCTTATTTCTCACCTCTTACTACTAATATAGCCTAAAGATCCGTTCCGCCTGTTGCCATTTCTCGTCGCTGCGGGCATCACTGCTGCACCCCTGAAAGCGGGCTACGAAAGCCTCCCATTCAGTCTGTCGTGGCAAAGTAGCCAACTTATCCATCGCCTCCTGCCAATTGAAGTCAGTAGGGGCATCTACCACCATCGCAACCCTATTGTCCTGCATATAGAGTTCCATCTCCAGAATGCCCACGGCCCTGATACCCTCACGTACCTCCTTCCAATGATGCTCCTTAGAGTGCCAATAACGGTACTGCTCTATCAGTTCTGGATCTTTCGTGATATCCAGGAACTGCACATAGCGTTTTGTCTTACCATAGTAGCCATTTCGGAATTTTCTATACATGATGCCGTAGAAGGCACATATCACAAAACAAACCAGTGGGATAATATAGGCAATCTGATAGACATCCTTGTTTCTATCCATGATAAATGCCGTGAACTGAGGCACACAAGCATTACCAACGATAGCCATCACCAAAAAGGCAGAGCCAGACTTTGTCTGTCCGCCTAGTCCGTCGAGTGCCAGTGAGAACTGTGTGGGATAAATGATTGACATAAAGAACGATACCGCCAGCATGGCGTAGAGTCCCACGTAGCCACCGAATGTCATGATTATACCACACAACACCACGTTCATCAACGCATAGACCGTCAACATATGTTCGGGTTTGAAACGTCCCATCAGCAGCGTGCCCACCCATCGACCTACAAGGAAGGCCAGCATATAAAGCCCAAAGAACGTAGTTGCCGTATTCTCATTTATACCAGCGTATTTCGTACTATACACCAAGAACAGACTGTTGATAGCTGTCTGACCACCGTTATAGAAGAACTGTGCGATGACACCCCAGCATAAGTGCGCCCTTTTCATCGCTGAAAAGTCAATCAACTTTTCTCTTACATCAGCTTTCTTATCTCTTACATTACTTTCCTCTTCTCCCACCTTAGGCAGTTTCACCCATACCAGTATCAGCGCCACCAGTATCAGTGCCGATGCCAATAGCAGGTAGGGCAACTTCATCGAGTCGGTCTCCGTCTGGATATAAGCCTCCCATCCGCCCACATAGTCGGCAGGCAAAGTCTCGCGGGTGAAGTCATTACCACTCAGCACAAGCTTACTCAAGAACATGGCCGAGATAAACGCGCCCAGCCCGTTGAACGATTGAGCCAAGTTCAGTCTTCTTGGTGCTGTCTGCGGGTCGCCCAGTACCGTGACGTATGGGTTGGCAGCCGTTTCCAGAAAACACATTCCCGTAGCTATTACAAAGAAGATACACAGATATACGCTGTAGCTCTTTACCATTGCTGCTGGGAAGAACAGTAGACCACCTAAGGCGGCTATCAGCAATCCTGTGATAATACCCACACGGTAGCTGTAACGACGCATAAACATCGCTATAGGTATCGGACAGATAAAATATGCCAACCAGTAGGCACTCTCGGTAAACGAGGCCTCGAAAGTATTCAGCTCGCATGTCTTCATCAGTTGACGGATCATCGTCGGCAGCAGGTTACTACTGATCGCCCAAAGGAAAAACAGGCAGAAAATAAGGCTTAGGGCCAATTTCTTATGCTTCATTGATATTTTGAGTTTTTGAGTTATTGAGTTTATAAGATATTATCGGTGCAAAGGTAGTAAAAATCCTATTACCTGCATATCACAATACAATTATTTTGTAGGACAAAATTGTCTTTTCTTTATTTTATCCTATTAAATCTTCCTTGAAGAGTACAGGAGTTCAAAAGTTACAGGAGTGGCAGACGTCACTTTTTTCTGTAGCGGAAGCAAATTTTTCACTCTTCACTCTTCACTTTTCACTTAAATTTCGTAATTTTGCCTGCGATAAAAAGCCTTATAATGAAGCATCTCAAAAAAGTTTTATATATTGTTTGCCTGCTAACGCTATGCGCCGCCTGTGTAGACGAAGAGCAGTACGAAGACACCCCACAGGGCAATCTGGAGGCTCTGTGGCACATCATCGACGAGCACTATTGCTTCCTCGACTACAAGCAAAAAGTCTACGGACTCGACTGGAATCAAGTACACGAGAAATATAAGGCGCGCGTACAGGGCAGCCTCACCCGCAAACAACTCTTCGAAGTGCTCAGTGACATGCTTGCCGAGCTACGCGACGGACACGTCAACCTCTCCGCAGCCCACGACCTAGGACGTTACTGGTCCTGGTACGAGGCCTACCCAACCAACTTCAGCGACACCCTCCTGCGCCGCTATCTTGGTACCGATTATCACATTGCCGCCGGCATCCAGTATAAGATACTCGACGACAATATCGGTTATATCCGTTACGAGAGTTTCAACGATGCCATTGGTGAGGGCAACCTCAACGAGACTCTCTCACATATGCTCCTCTGTCGCGGTCTCATTATCGATATCCGCAGCAACGGTGGCGGTATGCTCACCAATGCCGAGCGTTTCGCTGCTCGTTTTTGTCAGCAGAAAACCCTTGTGGGCTACTACCAGCATAAGACAGGCCCAGGACATAACGAGTTCTCCTCCATGGAGCCCCACTATCTCGAGCCTTCATCCAAGCTTCGCTGGAACAAACCCGCCGTCGTCCTCACCAACCGTCGTGTCTATAGCGCTGCCAACGAGTTCTGCGTTTATATGAAGGCCTTGCCCCTCGTCACCCTCGTGGGCGACCATACTGGTGGTGGTGCCGGAATGCCGTTCAGCAGCAGTCTGCCCAGTGGTTGGAGCGTGCGTTTCTCCGCTGTTCCCATGTACGATGCCCAAGGGCAGTCAGCCGAGTTCGGCATTGATCCCGACTACAACGTCCAGCAGACAGATGCCGACCTCCTACGTGGTGACGATACCCTCATCGAGTTTGCCCGCAAATTTCTAGCGAACTATTGAGACAAGCATATATCGCTAGTTAACTATTCCTAGGATGCCGCTACGATATCAGATCACAATAACAAACAAAGAAGCCCTGACTCATTACTGAATCAGGGCTTCACTCTGAAAAGATG
>CAZIKA010000077.1:0-11688 GCA_964539705.1 uncultured Prevotella sp.
TCGATAGCAGCAGGACGATACACGTCGCAAGCCACCAACAGGGGTTTCTTGTGCTGACGCTCCTTCAGCATCTTAGCCAGCTTACCAGTAAAGGTGGTCTTACCAGAACCTTGAAGACCTGACATCAAGATGATAGCGGGACGACCCTCGAGGTTCAGCTCGGCAGCCTTACCACCCATGAGTTCGGTCAACTCATCATGCACAATCTTCACCATCAACTGACTAGGCTTGATAGCTGTGAGCACGTTCATACCCATAGCCTTCTGCTTAACAGTATCGGTGAACTGCTTGGCTACCTTATAGTTTACGTCGGCATCCAACAGGGCGCGACGCACGTCCTTCAAAGTCTCGGCAACATTAATCTCGGTGATCTTTCCTTCACCTTTCAGTATCTTGAACGACCGTTCCAGTCGCTCACTCAAATTCTCAAACATATTCTATAATTGCAATTATTGGGGTGCAAAATTACACAAAAAAAACGAGACTCACAAATAATGGGTCTCGTTTTTTATATCCATCAGGACTAACGGCCACCTCCAAAGGAGAATCTCTGAGGCTGAGCAGCTATCTCGGGTTCACCGAATACAGAAGCCTCAGCATCCTTGTCGTTCAGTTTAAATACCATGAACTTTGGCTCTTTCGCTGTGCAGGGTTTCCAAGCGCCACCCTTGGGACCGTTAGGATCACTATACTTAGCAAAGTTGGTCCATGCAGTCAACATCTTTTCCGAGAGATCCCAGTCGCCCTTAGTCCAAGGACGCCAGCAATGCTTCAAAGACTTGAAGACAAACCAAAGGTCGGAAGAGTGGAAAGCACCCTTCAATCGCTGGGTCACCTCAGGATGAGAACCGTCATCGGGCAACGGACGGGCAAACTCGTAAGCCCAAGCCTTGCCACCCTTCTGCTGACGAACCTTACAGAACTCTGCAATATTAGGAGCCATATTGCCCATATCGTTGAGCGTAAAGCCAATCATATAAGGCACGTCAGCCAATGTGCCCTCGCGAGTGGCATCATCGAAGCTCTTTTCGCTAACATAACCATCAAGCATCGGCATGAAAGGCACACCTCTGAACATCATCGCCAGTGGACTGCCTCCCTGCTGACCGCCATCCTTTATCTGCCAATAAAGATTATTGAGGGCAAAGACAGTCTCTGTTGATGCTGCACGCATCTTCTGCAGATCAGTCAATCCTGCCCAGTCAAACATCTCCTTAGCCTTAGCTGCTGCTTCTTCAATCGTACCACCACTATAGCGACCACCTGTCATATTACCATTGGCATCGGGAATGCTCAGTCCTTGGGCACTCATAATGACAGCCTTGTGGAACAAACCGCGAGCCAAAGGCGATTCACACAGTGTACGCACGCTGCCACCACCAGCACTCTGACCGAAGATTGTCACATTATTGGGATCACCACCAAACTGGGCGATATTCTTCTTAATCCATTTCAAAGCCTCAATCTGATCAAGGATGCCGTAGTTGCCAGAAACATGATTAGGATTCTCCTCTGCCAACAAAGGATGCGTGAGGAAACCAAACACGCCCAAACGGTAGTTGATAGTGACGAGTACCACATCCTTAGCGCCCCACTCCTGTCCGTCGAACTCTGGTTCAGAACCGAAGCCTTCACGATAGCCGCCACCATGAATCCACAGTGCCACTGGGAGTTTCTTTCCTACCTGACCAGGAGCCTTTGTCCATATATTTAGATACAGACAATCCTCACTGAAAGCAGCCTCCTTGCCATAGCCCCACTCTGTATAGTAACCACCAGTATACTGAATCGCCTGATAACTGGGACGACCGAAGGTATCACAGAGCTTCACGCCCTTCCAAGGAAGAACAGGTTGAGGTGCCTTCCAACGGTTCTCGCGGATAGGAGGTGCAGCATAGGGGATACCACGATAAACATAGACATCAGGATGATCATCAGCAAGAACACCCTGAACCTGACCACCTTCGATGGTCAATACTGGATTCTCTGCAGCATGTGCAGATACAGCTACCAACAGCAGAAGAGGTAAAAACAGTTTTTTCATAAGCTTTGTTAAAGCAATTGTACAGTTGATTAAGTAATAATATCTATTATTTGATTTCAAAAATCAAAAAAAGTTTAATTCTTTAGTAGGAAAGCTCGTCACACCAATACATCCATACAGACATCGTGAGGTTCCGAAGGCACTTTAGAAACACGTTGGAATGGAAAACAGACGCCGATTTTAAGGGGCAGGTGGCGAGGGGCGAGGGACAAGAGGGATGTTGAGAGAAAACGGTCATAATAGCCCTTACCTCGTCCTAAGCGATGACCAGCGGCATCGAAAGCCATACCAGGAATCAGGGCTACATCAATCTTATCGTAGTCGGTAAAGGGTTCACCAATGGGTTCCATAATATGAAAGGCGCCTTCTTGGAGGTCTGCACGCGAGGTGTAGCGACGAAGTTCCATCGTCTCATCGCCAGTAACCTTGGGCAGTACAACCGTTTTACCTTCTGCTACCAGTTGGTCTATCAAAGGACGGATATCCACCTCGTCGGGCAGGGGCCAGTAAGCCAAGACGGTGGTGAGAGGTGAGAGGTGAGAGACGAGAGACGAGAGACGAGCGGTCAGACGTTCGACCACCTCTTCCGACATCTTTGCCAGTTGTGCCTGATGCTGACACTTGGCTTCACGCATCACCTTGCGAAGCAGTTCTTTAGTAGGCGCCGCATTTCTGACAGAGAACTCACAGCCGCAATACTGCTGGTTATAGAACTGATTTTCCTTGAGCAACTGATTGCGACGCTCCTGGAGTCCGCCTTTACGCCAGTTCTGGGGCCAGAACAGAGGTGAGGGGTGAGAGGTGAGAGATGAGAGATTAGGCTCCGATTTTACTGACTCTTGGGCGATCAGGCCAGCACGGTTAATCTGATCTAAGTTCTTCCAACGACTGGAAGCAAGTGTGGTAGCGAAATACGGGATGCCCAATTCCTGAGCCTTGCGTGCCGTTGCCGTGAGTCGAAGGATAAAGCACTCCTGACAGCGCGAGCCTCGTTCTGGCTCGTTTTCCAAGCCTGTCATGTGCCGGCACCATCCCTCATGATCATAGTCGCCATCTATCCATTCTATACCTAACGACTCCGCATGACGTTTACTCTCGTTCTTACGAATCTCGTACTCCTCGCGGGGCCAAATGTTGGGATTGAAATAAAATATCGTGGGACGCACACCATTGTTCATCAGCCATTCCACAATGGCAGAAGAACATGGGGCGCAACAGGCATGCAACAGCACCTCTGTACACCCTTCAGGAACAGAAATCGCAGAACTTCTCATTTTTCACTTGGTAAGGCGGTAGCAAACTATTAACTATTCACTATTAACTATTCACATCACAGTCCTCTGGCTTTCCAGATACGGTCTTTCGCAGCATTAATCTCCTGGAATTTCTTCTCTGCTGCACGACGCACATCATCACCCAGTTTTGCCACACGGTCGGGATGATGGTCGAGAGCCAGACGGCGATAGGCTTTTCTTAGTTCATCATCAGAAGCATCAGGACTAACACCCAACACCTTATAGGCATCCTCCAAGGAGTCACCCTCCAAGTGAAGCATCGCATCCACCTCCTGAGGCGACATCTGCATCCACATAGCCACCTCTTTCAGTGCCTCTACCTCCACCTGATCCACACGTCCATCAGCCTGCGCTATCATCACAAGGAAGTTCAGCAACTGCAGACGTCCGGAGTAATCCAAATGATAGGCTATCTGATCACAGGCCTGTTGGATATTCTGACGATAAGCACTATTGCCTACTCGGTCTTGCTCAGCAAAGAGCTGACGCATAATCTGATCGCCCTGTTGAGCCGCAGCCTCACCAAAGTTCTGACGAAGCATATTACGCACCAGTTCCATCTCAGAATGCATCACCTTACCGTCAGCCTTGACGATATAGGCTGCCAGTACTAGCATCGAGACAAAGAAACTGTTGCGGTCGCCCTGTTGCGACTGTCCGTCAGTCAGACGAAAAGTTGCATCGCCATCAACATTGGTAGCCAAGTCTATGGCTGAGCCAATCAAAAACCCTATGAGTGCTCCCATAGGGCCAAAGGCACTCCATCCAAGAATGCCCCCTAACCATTTATTATATGCCATTTCTTTTTTATCCTATCACATTCATCAGGAAGTCGACGGCGCCATTGACGCCAAACTGTTTCACATTAAGTGAGACATCATAGTTGCGGGCATCCTGCCATTCACTACCTGTATACGTCTTCGTATAGAGTTCACGACTATAGTCATTATCAACAATCATCGCACCAGCGTCACTCTCCGAGATGTCATACTTACGTCCAATGCGTTTCTTCCTAACGTCATCGTCTGCATGGATGAAAATCTTCAGGGCGTTGGGATGATTACGGAAGATATGGAAACCACAGCGTCCGATGATGACGCACGACTCCTGGGCTGCAATCCGCCTAATAACCTCTGCCTGAGCATCAAACAACTGACGCGAAGTCTCGTCGTGCTCTTGTCCGTTATACTCGGTCTGAGCCATATACGAACGATAGAACTGCGTGAAGTCATCGCGCCACAACGGGTTACGGGCCTCAATCTTCTCTACAGCCTCCTCTACAATATTATACTTACGAGCCATCTCATTCAGAATCTGCTTGTCGAGCAGCTTCACGTTGAGCCTACGTGCCAACTCGGCACCAATCTCGTGACCACCAGTACCGAACTGTCGACTAATGGTGATAACAAATTTCTCCTCCTTATTCATAGACGTATAGATTTAGTTGGTTTTTACTTCTTTGTGGCAAAGATACGGAAAAAAAATGAAACACGCAAGCATTCATCCATTTTTTTCCATATACAACGCACACATTTCCGCACAACGCTCACCATCTACACCTGCAGAGACGATACCGCCCGCATAACCAGCTCCCTCACCACAGGGGAAAAGACCCTCTACTTGGACGTGCATCAGCGTCTCGTTATCACGAACAATACGTACCGGCGATGAGGTACGCGTCTCAACGGCAATCATCACCGCCTCATTAGTCAGGAAGCCGTGAGCCTGTTTTCCAAAGGTCTTAAAGCCCTGTTGCAAGCGTGAGACAATAGGTTTTGGCAACCAGAAATGCAAGGGCGATGATACCAGACCAGGGGCATAGGAACTGCGAGGCAGATCGTAACTCAACTTCCCATTCACGAAGTCAGCCATACGCTGGGCAGGAGCAGTCTGTTTCATGTTTCCTTGCTGCCAGCACATCCGTTCCAGCTCTTCCTGGAAATACATCATCCGCAGCGGGTCGTCCATTTTTACATTATTACATTTTTGCATTTTTACATTGTCCACGTCTTCCGGCCTCACCTCCACCACCATGCCTGAGTTACTCCACTGCGTACCTCGACTGGCAGGACTCATACCATTCACCACAATCTGTTCAGGACCTGTAGCTGCAGGTATCACAAAGCCTCCAGGACACATACAGAAGGAATAGACGCCTCGTCCATCAGCCTGAGTCACAAAGGCATACTCAGCAGCAGGCAACCATTGTCCCCTTCCCTCCTTACGATGATACTGTATCTGGTCTATCAACTGCGAAGGATGTTCCAAACGCACACCTACGGCAATACCCTTTGGCTCTATCTGAATCTGAGCCTCAGCCAGATAGCGATAGACATCACGAGCAGAGTGACCAGTAGCCAAAATCACAGGACCGAGGAAAGTTTTAGAGGTGAGAGATGAGCGATGAGAGGTGAGAGAACAGACTTCTGCCTCTACGCCAACGACCTGACCTCCAGCTCCAGGAACTAACCTCTCACCTCTCCCATCTCCCCTCTCGCCTCTAAATATCAGCCTCGTCATCTTCGTCTGGAAATGCACCTCACCACCACAACGGAGGATGGTGTTGCGCATTGCCTCGATGACCTGCGGCAAGCGATCTGTACCAATATGCGGATGGGCATCAGCCAGAATATTGGTCGATGCACCATGTTGACAAAAGACACGAAGAATCTTTTCCGTATTGCCACGTTTCTTCGAACGGGTATAGAGTTTGCCATCAGAATAAGCACCTGCGCCGCCCTCACCAAAGCAGTAGTTGCTCTCGCCATCCACCTGTTGGGTACGTGAGATATTCGCCAGATCTTTCTTACGTTCATGCACATCCTTACCTCTTTCCAGAACTATGGGACGGAAGCCCAGTTCAATAAGCCTCAACGCCGCAAAAAGTCCACCAGGACCTGCCCCCACCACGATGACCTGTGGACGCTGACTCACATCCTGATAGTCCACGTGTTCAAATTCATCCTCCGTAGGTTGCTCGTTAATATAGACGCGCACCTTCAGATTCACAAAGATGGTACGCTGACGGGCATCAATGGAGCGTTTCAAGATACGCACAGCCTTGAGTGCGCCCAAAGCAATGCCCTGCTCTGATGCGATATATTTTCTTAAATTCTCTGCGCTGGCCGCTACCTGCGGCAAAACGCGAAGTTGGTATTCATTAATCATATTCGAATGCAAAAGTATGAAAAAAAAATGAATTATCAATTGTCAATTGCCAATTATTTATTACCTTTGCACAAAGGAAAACTAAAAACTATAGATTATGAAATGTCCTAATTGTTCGCATCTCAATGAAGACGATGCCAAGTTTTGCAACAAATGCGGTTATAAGTTTGAGGAAAAGCAAGATTGGAACAGCATCCTGATTCTTGCCTACTGTTGTTCTCTACTTTTCTGGGGTATCACATATCTCATACTGCCTATCTTATTTACATGGACGAATATGTCTGTTCAAGCAACAAACATCATCTATTCTATTTGTGGCATCATATCTGCATTACTCACATTCGTACTTCCATTAGGCATTCGAACGACCTGGATGAAGATAGTGGCTTTCATCGTTGTTGCCATTGCAGCCATTCTCAACATCAGCAGTTGTATTACCAGAATGACAATGACTTTCAACCCTGATTTTTGAGACAAAACAAAAATAATTCCTATTTTATTTTGCTTTTCGCTCGGTTTGCACTACCTTTGCACCCGCCAATGGAGTAAGCCCCGCTTGTTGAGGGGTACCGTTGGAAAGATAAATTGCATAGGAATATGAAAGTATTGAAATTCGGCGGAACGTCCGTAGGTTCCGTAAAAAGCATTTTGAGCTTAAAAGAAATTGTGGAGGCAGAGGCTCGGACGCAACCTGTCGTAGTAGTAGTAAGCGCACTCGGCGGCATCACCGACAAATTGATTATGATGTCGCAGATGGCAAAACAGGGAGACGAGCGCTATCGCGAGGAATTCGATGCGATGGTCAGACGCCACCACTCGATGATAGAATCTATCATCCCTGACATCAACAAGCGCGTAGACTTAATCAATAATGTAGACCAGCTCTTCGATCAGTTGAAGAGTATCTACTATGGTGTGTACCTGATTCACGACCTGTCGAAGAAGACCGAAGACACTATCGTATCTTACGGTGAGCGTCTCAGTTCACACATCGTAGCTGCGATGGTAAAGAACGGTGTTCGCATGAACAGTCGCGACTTTATCCGCACAGAGAAGAAACAGGGTAAGCACGTCGTTGATGCAGAATTAACTACAGAACTGATTAAAGAGGCATTCAAGGGCATTAGCGAAAAGAATATTTACGTTGTTCCAGGCTTCATTGCCCGTGATCGCGACACCCACGAAACCACAAACCTGGGACGTGGTGGATCAGACTATACTGCAGCCATCATTGCAGCTGTGCTGAATGCTGAGGTACTGGAGATCTGGACCGACGTGGATGGTTTCATGACGGCCGATCCAAAGGTCATCAAGAGTGCCTATACTATTAATGAACTCTCTTACGTAGAGGCGATGGAACTTTGTAACTTCGGTGCCAAGGTTATTTACCCACCGACCATCTATCCCGTCTGCGTCAAGAATATACCCATCAAGGTTAAGAATACCTTTAACCCCGAACACCCAGGAACCCTCATCAAAGCCAAGATTGAGAACGACCAGAAGCCTATCAAGGGCATCTCAAGCATCAAGGGCACCTCACTGATTACCGTTACCGGTCTTTCGATGGTAGGTGTGATTGGTGTGAACCGTCGTATCTTCACCACACTGGCCAACAAGGGCATCTCTGTATTCATGGTGTCACAGGCTTCTTCTGAGAATTCAACTTCTATTGGTGTACGCGACGAGGATGCCGAGGCAGCTGTAGAGGTACTGAATGCCGAGTTTGCGAAGGAGATTGAGACGGGTGCTATGTTCCCCATGCAGGTAGAGAGTGGTTTGGCTACTATCGCTATCGTGGGTGAGAACATGAAACAGACTCCTGGTATTGCCGGAAAACTGTTTGGTACGCTGGGACGCTCAGGTATCAGTGTGATTGCCTGCGCTCAAGGTGCCTCAGAGACGAATATCTCTTTCGTTGTTGATGGCAAGTTCCTGCGCAAGTCGCTGAATGTTCTTCACGATTCATTCTTCTTGTCAGAATATAAGGTACTGAATATCTTTATCTGTGGTATTGGTACTGTAGGTGGCATGTTGCTTGAGCAGATTCGCACCCAACAGCAGTTCCTGATGCAGTCTCGTCGTTTGAAGCTGAACGTCGTAGGTATCAGCGATGTTGCCAACTTCGTGCTAGATCGTGATGGTATCGACCTCGATAATTATGAAAAGATTCTGCGTGCCGGCTATCCAGCTAATACAGAACACATGCGCGACGAGATTGTGAAGATGAATATTTTTAACTCTGTCTTCGTCGACTGTACCGCCAGCAAACAGATTGCCACACTCTACCAGACATTCCTGGAGCATAATATCTCTGTCGTTGCTGCCAATAAGATTGCAGCTTCAAGCGACTACAACAGTTACTTGAAATTGAAGCAGACAGCACGCGATCGTGGTGTATGGTTCCGCTATGAGACCAACGTAGGTGCTGGTCTGCCTATCATCGGTACCATCAACGACCTGTGCAACTCTGGTGACAAGATTTTGAAGATTGAGGCTATCCTTAGTGGTACGCTGAATTTCATCTTCAACGAGATTGCTGCTGACGTGCCCTTCTCTGAGACCGTACGCCGTGCCAAGGAACAGCGTTACTCTGAGCCCGACCCACGTATCGACCTCAGTGGTACGGATGTTATCCGTAAGCTGGTTATCCTAACCCGTGAGGCTGGTTATAAGGTAGAGCAGGACGATGTTGAGAAGCATCTCTTCGTGCCCGACAGCTACTTCGAAGGTTCTATCGATGACTTTTGGAAACGTCTGCCAGAACTCGATGCCGACTTCGAAGCTCGTCGTAAGGTGCTCGAGTCAGAGAACAAGCGCTGGCGCTTCGTGGCTACCATGGAAGCTGACGAGAACGATCCTTCATCGTTCAAGACTAGCGTAGCCCTGAAGGAAGTGCCCTACGGACATCCTTTCTACGGACTGGAAGGCTCAAACAACATCGTACTCCTTACTACTGAGCGTTATAAGGAATATCCTATGCTCATTCAGGGTTATGGAGCCGGTGCTGCTGTTACCGCTGCCGGCGTCTTCGCCAACATCATGTCAATCGCTAATATCTAAGCCCACCCCAACCCCTCCCCAAAGGAGGGGCTTGAATAAAATTCTTTTATGAAACATATTATCATTCTTGGGGATGGTATGGCGGACCACAAGGTGGAACGCCTAGGTGATAAGACGCTGCTGCAATATGCACGTCCTGAATATATGAACCGTCTGGCAAAGGCTGGTCGCACTGGGCGACTGGTCACCGTACCAGAGGGATTTCCTCCAGGTTCAGAGGTAGCCAATACTGCTATTCTTGGTTATGATCTGAATAAGGTTTATGAAGGACGCGGTCCCTTGGAGGCTGCCTCTATTGGTTATGAAATGCAACCTGATGACTTTGCCATCCGTTGTAACATCATTACGCTTGAGAACGGCAAGATTATCACCCATAATGGTGGTAACCTGCAGACTGAGGATGCCCGTGTGCTCATCGATTATCTCAACGAGCAACTGGCCAAACCCATCAACGATAAGGAAGGTTGCGAGCGCGTCAAGTTTATCTGTGGTATTCAGTATCGCCATCTCTTGGTCATCAAAGGTGGCAACAAGCACATTGTATGTGCCCCACCTCATGATCATCCCAATGAAGAATGGCGTCCCTTGCTGGTAAAAGCAGAAATACCTGAAGCCCAGAAAACAGCAGATTTGATAAATGATTTGATTCTGCGCTCTCAGGAGTTGCTGGCCAAGCATCCCTACAACCTCGCAAAGGCTGCCAAGGGCGAACGTCAGGCAAACAGCATCTGGCCTTGGAGCGGTGGTTATCGTCCTGAGATGCAGACGCTAATGCAGCAATACCCCCAAGTGAAGACTGGTGCCGTTATCTCTGCCGTGGACCTCATTCAGGGCATCGGTAAATACGCTGGTCTGCGTATCATCAAGGTACCCGGAGCTACAGGATTGGCCGACACCAACTACGAAGGTAAGGCGCAAGCTGCTATCGAAGCCCTGAAACAGGATGACTTTGTCTTTGTACATGTAGAAGCAACCGATGAAGCTGGTCATGATGGTGACCTGGAGTTGAAGCTCAAGGCTATTGACTATCTGGATCAGCGCCTCATCAAGCCTATCTTCGAGGCTACGGAACAGATGAACGAACCTGTATGTATCGCCATTCTGCCAGATCATCCCACGCCTGTAGAACAGCGTATCCATGTCAACGAACCCGTACCTTTCCTGATATATTATAAAGGTATAGAGCCAGATGAGGTACAGTTCTATGATGAGGAGTCATGCGTCTGTGGTGGCTACGGTCTGTTACGCCTCAATGAGTTCATGCAACAATTCATGAGTATCCAATAGAGGTTTTCTGAGGATATAATTTGGTGGTATCAGAAATAATACGTACCTTTGCAAAGTCTGTCAAGAAAAGAAACAAAACTAATATTGCTAAAATACAAATAACAAAAAAAAGAGTTACTATGTTAAAACCATTAAACAAACATTTCGCTCCTAAGAGCGTTATGCCTGAAAAGGTGATTCAGTTTGGTGAAGGAAACTTCCTGCGTGCTTTCGTTGATTGGATAATCTGGAACATGGACCAGAAGACCAACTTCAATGGTAGTGTTGTTGTCGTACAACCCATTGACAAGGGTATGGTTGAGTGGCTTAACGGCCAGGACTGTCTGTACCACGTCAACCTGCAGGGTCGTGAGAACGGCAAGCCCGTCAACACCCTTGAGCGTATCGACGTCATCAGTCGTGCACTGAACCCCTATTCTCAGAACGATGCCTTCATGGCACTTGCTGATCAACCTGAGATTCGTTTTGTCATCTCAAACACAACAGAAGCTGGTATCGCCTTCGATCCTGCTTGTAAGCTTGAGGACAAGCCAGCATCTTCATATCCCGGAAAACTGGTGCAGTTGCTGTACCGCCGCTATCAGACCTTCAATGGTGATCCCACAAAGGGTCTTATCATCTTCCCCTGCGAGCTTATCTTCCTCAACGGTCATGTGCTGAAGGACTGCATCTATAAGTATATCGAGCTGTGGCAGTTGCCAGAGGGCTTCAAGAAGTGGTTTGAGGAGTCATGCGGCGTTTACGCCACATTGGTAGACCGTATTGTACCAGGCTTCCCACGCAAGGAGATTGCTGAGATTCAGGAGAAGGTGGGCTATCGCGACAACCTCGTTG
>CAZIKA010000078.1:0-11473 GCA_964539705.1 uncultured Prevotella sp.
GGATATGGCGAGTGGAAGGACTGGTGGGAGTTTCCTGGCGGAAAGATGGAGGCAGGGGAAACACCGGAGGAGGCACTCGTGAGGGAGATTCGCGAGGAACTGTCTGCGGAGATTAGCGTGGATGAGTTTCTGTGTACTGTGGAGTATGATTATCCAGCCTTTCATTTGACGATGCATTGCTATCTCTGCTCGCTACTCACAGAGGCATTACACTTGAATGAACATGAGGCTGCGAAGTGGCTCTCTAAATATGAGCTGGACAGTGTGAAGTGGTTGCCAGCGGATTTGAGAGTTATAGAAGTGTTGAAATCATAATATCAAAAAGTCCGACCTGCGGTAGGCAAGTCGGACCTTTTCATGAAACACCTTCGTTCAAAGATAAGTTATTTGAAGTTCTTTCGGATGCCTTTCCACTCTGGGAATTTCATCTTCAGGTATTCATCATCGAGGAACAGGGCCGATTGTCCCACTTGGCCTTTCAACTGCCAATCGAGCCACTTCACTACAGCCTTGGCATAGTTGCCACCATGCTTCTCGTAATACGTGCCACTGTGACCGTCCTTCGAGTTAATAATATTAAGACAACCAAGGGCTGGTTCCTGTCGGAAGAGGGAAGATGGAAAGTTGAAAATTAATAATTAAAAATGGGCGAATCTTTTGTGGTTCGCTCGTTTTTTCGTACCTTTGCACCCATGAAACAAGCGATGATATTCGCAGCGGGCTTGGGAACCCGCCTTAAACCGCTTACAGACACCATGCCTAAAGCGTTGGTGCCAGTGGGAGGAACGCCTCTGCTCGACATTATCATCAACCGACTCCGTGAGCAAGGTTACGATCGTTTCATCGTCAACATCCACCATTTTTCTCAGATGATTATCGACCACGTGGCGCAGCAAGACTATGCCCCGTTGGTTCGTTTTAGCGATGAGAGTGATGAGTTGCTCGAAACGGGTGGGGGCTTGAAGAAGGCTGCACCGCTGTTTGATGATCAGGAGCCTATCCTTATTCATAATGTCGATATCCTGGATAATGTAGATTTCGGATGGTTCTCGCGTCAGCATCTGCCTGATGAGGATGCAGTCCTTTTGGTGAGCAAGCGCAAGACCAAGCGCTATTTGCTCTTTGACAATGCCATGCGACTGAAAGGCTGGATAAACAATGAGACGGGAGAAATACGCAGTCCTTTCCCTTGGCTACGAAACATGGAGCTCTCGATTGATGAGGACTTGCAGGTAGTCTCTCACCTCTCACCTCTCACCTCTCCGCTCAACGCTTTTGCGTTTAGTGGCATTCACTCTTTTTCGCCTCGCCTTTTTGCGCTGATGGAACAGTTCCCTGAGCGATTCCCAATCATTGATTTCTATCTCAGCGTCTGCCACCGTTCTAAGATTGTGGGATTGGTGAAAGACGACCTGCGCCTGATGGATGTAGGTAAGATAGAGACACTTGACCAAGCAGAAAATTTCTTAAATCAATAAATCATTAAATGCAAAAGATTATTATCTTAGATTTCGGTTCGCAGACGACCCAGCTTATTGGTCGTCGTGTTCGCGAGCTGGACACCTTTTGCGAAATTCTGCCTTACAACAAGTTCCCTGTTGGTGATGACTCCGTTATCGGTGTGATCCTCTCTGGTTCGCCCTATTCGGTTCATGACCCTGAGGCTTTCAAGGTAGACCTCTCGCAATTCGTTGGAAAAATCCCCGTGCTTGGCATCTGCTATGGCGCCCAGTTTATTTCACACACACTGGGGGGTAAAGTAGAGAAAGCTGATTCTCGTGAGTACGGTCGTGCCAACCTTCAGACGGTAGACACCACGAATCCTTTGTTCAAGGACTTTGTGCAAGGTTCGCAGGTATGGATGAGTCATGGTGATACCATTACTGCCATCCCCTCTGACTTCAAGGTGATTGGTTCTACGGCCGATGTGAAGAATGCAGCCTTTGCTTCTACTACACAACCCGTTTGGGCCGTGCAGTTCCACCCAGAGGTGTTCCATAGTCTTCAGGGCACACAGTTGCTGAAGAATTTTGTGGTTGATATCTGTGGAAGTAAGCAGGAGTGGAGCGCAGCTTCATTTGTTGATACTACTGTCGCTGAGCTGAAAGCACAGTTGGGTAATGATCGCGTCATCCTCGGTTTGAGCGGTGGTGTTGACTCTTCAGTAGCTGCCGTTCTGCTGAATAAGGCTATCGGTAATCGCCTTACCTGTATCTTCGTGGATCATGGTATGCTGCGTAAGAACGAGTTCACGCAGGTGATGGAAGACTATAAGGTACTGGGCTTGAACGTGATTGGCGTTGATGCCAGCGAGAAGTTCTTTGCTGATTTGGCTGGCGTTACTGATCCAGAACAGAAGCGTAAGATCATTGGTCGCGACTTTGTAGAGGTGTTCAATGCTGAGGCTCGCAAGATTACCGATGCCCGTTGGCTGGCTCAGGGTACCATCTATCCCGACCGTATCGAGTCGCTGAACATCACGGGTAAGGTGATTAAGAGTCATCACAACGTGGGTGGCCTGCCTAAGGAGATGAACCTGCAATTGTGCGAACCCCTGAAGTGGTTGTTCAAGGACGAGGTGCGCCGTGTGGGTCGCCAGATGGGTATGCCTGAGCATTTGATTACGCGTCATCCCTTCCCTGGTCCTGGCTTGGCTGTACGTATCTTGGGTGACATCACTCGCGAAAAGGTGGAGATTCTGCAGAATGCTGACGATATCTATATTCGCGGTCTTCGTGATTATAAGGTGAAACTCTCTGGCGAAGAGGCTCGTAAGGTGCTTGCTGCCGGTATACCTGCTGATATGAAAGACGGCGAGATAGAAGTTTCGCTCTACGATCAGATCTGGCAGGCAGGTGCTATCCTGCTCTCTACTGTCCGTAGCGTAGGCGTGATGGGTGATGAGCGTACTTACGAGCATCCCGTTGCTCTGCGTGCTGTCACCTCAACTGATGCTATGACAGCCGACTGGGCTCATCTGCCTTACGACTTTATGGCAAAGGTCTCTAATGAGATTATAAACAAGGTACGTGGCGTGAACCGCGTTTGCTATGATATCTCGTCAAAGCCACCTGCAACAATCGAGTGGGAGTAATTGCCTGTTATTATGAAGTTCCATTTGTATCAACCACTGGCCATCAACGAGTTGGGTGGCCGCCAGAACCAAGAAGACGCTATCTACCCTCTGATGGGTGAGGCGTGTGCGGATAGTCGTGTGTTTGTGGTATGCGATGGCATGGGCGGCCTTGACAAGGGCGAGGTGGCAAGTGAGGCTGTGAGTAAGGCTCTGGGACATCTGGCTGACGTTATCCGTGATGCCGTCCCTGCCTTTACTGACGAGGACTTCTGTCAATGTCTTTCCAAGGCTTATGATGCGTTGGATGCTGCAGATGTGAATAATGAGGCTCAGATGGGTACCACTATGACGTTCCTCTGTTTTCATGACGGAGGTTGTCTGGTGGCCCATATAGGCGATAGCCGCATTTATCATCTGCGTCCGTCGCTAGGCGATTGCAGGGGTATCCTTTTCCGTTCACGTGACCATTCATTGGTGCAGCAGCTCTATGAACAGGGCGAGATCACTTTCGAAGAGATGCGCACCTCATCCAAGAAGAATGTCATCCTGAAGGCGATGCAGCCTCATCAGTCTTCGCGGACGGAAGCCACTATCGTACATATCGCGGATGTGGAGCCAGATGATTATTTCTTCCTCTGCACCGATGGTATGTTGGAACAGATGGATGATGCTGCTCTGATGAGCATCTTTGCCGATGAAAGTACTACCGATGAGCAGAAGCGTCAGCAGCTGATTGATGCAACGGTGGATAATGCCGACAATCATTCCGCCTATCTGATACACGTGAAGGATGTGGTAGAAGACAAGAAAGAGCCGGTTCTTGATTTGAAACCGGCTCCTAAAAGGAAGACAAGTCTTGTAAAGACTGTTTTGTTTATTCTGTTCTTTGTCTTTGCGCTACTAGCTGTAATCCTCGTGTTCTTGAACCTGTAGTGACTAAGCCACCAGCTCGTTAGCACGAGCCAGGGCCAAGTCAATGTGATTACAGATATTCTCTTCACCCAATAATTTGTGGAAGTTGTTGCGACGAACCACGGCTTCCACTTTTTCATTTACACCAGAGAGCACTACGGTGATACCGTCCTTCTGGCTCATTAGACACATATTTTCGAGGTTGTGCATACCTGTTGAGTCGATGAAGGGTACCTTACGCATACGGATGATACGTACTTTCGGACGATTGCCGTAGCGTCCCATCAAGTCCTCGAACTTATTACCTGCACCAAAGAAGTATGGGCCGTTGATCTCGTAGACCTCCACACCCTTTGGAATGCTCAGGTGCTCCAGGTTACCACGCTCCATATCGGTATCCTCGTTCAGGTCTATCTCATCGTAAACGGCCTTCACATCGGTGGTTTCAGACATACGGCGCATGAACAACAGGCAAGCGCAGACAATACCCACCTCGATGGCTACGGTGAGGTCGAAGATGATAGTCAGGAAGAATGTCAGCAGCAGCACGGTGATGTCGCTCTTGGGATTGCGCATCAGCGCAGTAAACGAGCGCCATCCGCTCATGCCGTAGCTTACTACTACCAAAACACCAGCCAGACAAGCCATTGGGATATACTGTGCCAACGGCATCAGGAACAGGAAGATGAGTAGCAGCACCACAGCATGTACAATACCTGCGATAGGTGTGCGTCCACCATTATTAATATTAGTCATCGTACGGGCAATGGCACCTGTAGCAGGGATACCGCCGAAGATGGGCGACACAATGTTTGCCACACCCTGACCTATCAGCTCCGTGTTCGAGTTGTGATGGTCGCCAATCACACCGTCGGCAACGGTAGCCGACAGCAGCGACTCAATAGCTCCAAGGATAGCAATAGTCAGCGCAGGAGCAACCAAGCCCTTGATGGTCTCCCAGGTCAGCTCAGGTACTGTAGCATCAGGCAGTTGGGAAGAGATACTGAAACGGTCGCCAATGGTCTCTATCGATGTTACGCCAGCGTACTGCTTCAGCAACAATACGGCTACCGTCATTACGATGATAGCAATGAGCGAACCCGGTATGCGCTTGCTGAACTTAGGTGCTGAGGCAATGATTGCCACACTCACCAATCCCACACCAGCACTCCACGGGTCGATGTTCATCAGGTTCTGTCCGTAGGCAATCCATTTCTCAATAAAATCGCTAGGTACGCTCTCCATCTGCATTCCCAGCAGGTCTTTTACTTGTGTGGTAAAGATGGTTACGGCGATACCGCTGGTGAATCCCACGATGATAGGATAGGGGATGTACTTGATGATCGTGCCTAAATGCAGCAGACCGAAACCAATCAGGAAGACGCCAGCCATCAGCGTAGCAATCGTCAGTCCCTGCATACCATACTGGTTGATGATGCCTGCCACGATGACGATGAACGCACCAGTAGGACCGCCAATCTGTACTTTCGAACCACCCATAGCAGAAATCACGAAGCCAGCCACGATAGCGGTGATGATACCTTTCTCTGGTGAAACACCGCTAGCGATACCGAAGGCGATAGCTAGAGGCAGCGCCACGATACCCACAATCAGACCAGCCATCATGTCGGCCATGAAGGTTTGCTTGTTATAATTCCTAATAGCCGATACCATTTTCGGCTTGAAATCAAAAGTTTTCATTACTTTTTTCTATTATCCTTAAAAACGCGTGCAAAGTTATACAAAAAAAATGAAACGATGCTCTGTGTGCGATAACAACCATAAAGATAACTGATTTTCTTGATTTTCCGCAAGTACAGTTTCATTATTTTTGATGTTTTGTTATAAGTTCCTTTGTGATTCGCTTGTTTTTTCGTACTTTTGCAAGCAAAATGGCTGCTATCGATAAAAGTAGCAGATTTGTAGAGATATAAATTCAACTGGACTATGATAAAATTGTTTGTTCCAGGCCGTTTATGCCTATTTGGAGAACACACAGACTGGGCAGGTCATTACCGCACGATGAATGCTGATATCGTTCAGGGAGCTGCTATTGTGACGGGTATAGAACAAGGCATTTATGCTGAGGTGGAAAAGTCCTCTGTCTTTGAGGTAAAATGCTCGACACAGAAAATAGAGGGCTGGAAAGATTTCTCGTGCAGGATGGATGAGCAGGAGCTGAAGCGCGTAGCCCGCTCTGGAGAGTTCTTCTGCTATTGTGCCGGTGTGGCTTCTTATATGCTGGAATGGTATAAGGTAGGTGGTGTCAGTATCACGATAACTGATATGACGCTACCCATGAAGAGCGGTCTGTCATCATCGGCTGCTATCTGCGTGCTTGTAGCGCGTGCCTTCAATCTGATATACAATTTGAACCTTAACACGATGGGCGAGATGAATATCGCCTATGTGGGTGAGTTGCGCACATCTTCTCGTTGTGGACGCCTGGATCAGGCATGTGCCTTTGGTGTGAAACCAAACCTGATGACGTTCGACGGCGATGAGGTGGAGGTGCAGACCCTCAATGTAAAGAAGCACCTCTATTGGGTATTTGCTGACCTCTGTGGCACCAAGAATACGATTAAGATTTTGGCAGACCTCAACAAGGCTTATCCATTCGCTTCTAATGAGAAAGAGGAACAATTGCATGAAGCTTTAGGGCAGAAGAACTCTGAGTTTATTGAAAGGGCTATCAAATATATGGCTGAGGGTAGCGTGGAACAGTTGGGACAATTGATGACTGAGACTGAAGAGGTTTTTGACCGTCAGGTGGCTCCAATGTGTCCTGAGCAATTGTCGGCCCCTAAGCTGAAAGCTATTCTGGCTGATAACTACGTCAAATCATTGACCTATGGTGGAAAGGGCGTAGGCTCTCACGGAGATGGTTCCGTGCAGCTCCTTGCGAAGGATGCAGAGAGCCAGCAACAGTTGGTCGACTACCTGCATCAGCAGGGAATGCCTGCCTATAAGCTGACTATCCAGCCTGTACATACGGTACGTAAAGCCGTTATCCCCGTTGCTGGATTCGGTACGCGTCTGTATCCTGCTACCCGTTGCCTGAAGAAGGACTTCTTTCCTATTCCCTGTTCCGATGGTATGGTAAGGCCTGTGATACTCATCTTGCTTGAGGAATTGGTGCAGAGTGGTATCGAGGAAATCTGTCTGGTACTGGGTAGTGAGGAGGAACGTCAGTTGTATGCCGACTTCTTCGAGCGTCCGCTGTCTCAAGAGCATCTGGGAAAGTTGAATGCCGAGTGTCAGGAGTATGAGAATCGCATCCTCGATATCGGTAAGCGTCTGCGCTATGTCTACCAGACGGAGAAGCGCGGATTCGGGCATGCTGTCTATCAGGCTGCCTCTTTTGCCGGCAATGAGCCAGTATTGCTGATGCTGGGCGACACGCTGAGTCGTTCTACGTCCAACAAGCCCTGCGCCCTCCAGCTCATCGAGGCCTATGAGCGTTATAATAAGCTGATGCTGGGGCTTTATCCTGTGCCTCTGGCTACGGTAAGTCATTTCGGTATGATGACCGGAATCTGGGAAGACAAGGATGAACGCGTGCTCCACGTCAATGCCTTGGTGGAAAAACCAAAGGCTAGTTATGCGGAGGTGTTCCTTGGTGTGAAGAATAAGGAGGGAGAACATGAGTACTGTTCTGTCTTCGGACAGTATATCCTCACCCCCGAGGTGTTTACGCAGTTGGAAGCCGACATTGCAGCTGCTGATGCTGCAGGCGATATGCAGAAAGAAATAGAACTCACCTCCGCCTTGGAGGCTGTGCGCCAGCGTTCAGGCATGATAGGCTATCGTTTGAAGGGCCTACGCTATGATATGGGTAATCCACATGCATTAGCTAGCACAGCAGCAGAGTTCTCAAAGAAAATAAAGAAAGAAAATGGGAAAAAAGCGTAGATGGCATTGTCTCTCAGGACAAGAGCCAACAGAGTTTGACAAACAGATTATGTATTGGGAGAACAAGGGAAAGCTTGTTCCTACCCGTGATTTGATAAAGACCCCCGAACAGATTGAGGGCATCCGTAAGGCCGGTGTCGTCAATACTGGCGTTCTCGATGCCGTAGCAGCACAGATTCATGCCGGCATGAACACATTGGAGATTGACCGGATATGCCGTCAGTACTGCGAAGAGCACAACGCCATTCCTGCCTGCCTGAATTACGAGGGATTCCCGATGAGTGTCTGCACCAGTATCAACGAGGTAGTGTGTCACGGAATCCCCAAAGAGGAAGATGTGCTGGAGGAAGGTGATATTATCAATGTGGACTTTACCACCATCCTTGATGGCTATTATGCTGATGCTTCGCGAATGTTTATCATCGGTAAGACAACCCCTGAGAAGGAACAACTGGTGCGTGTAGCAAAGGAATGCCTGGAGATAGGTATGGAGGCAGCCAAGCCTTGGGGCTTCGTTGGTGATATAGGTCACGCTATTGAGAAGCACTGTAAGAAATACGGCTATGGCATTGTGCGTGACTTAGCAGGTCACGGCGTGGGATTGAAGTTCCATGAAGACCCAGAGGTGGATCATTATGGACATCGCGGCACGGGTATGCTGCTGGTGCCAGGGATGGTGTTTACTATTGAACCGATGATTAATATGGGAACGTGGCGTGTGTTTATTGATGCCGACGACCCATACGGATGGGAGGTCATAACGGAAGATGAAAAGCCCAGTGCACAATGGGAACACACTTTAGTGATGACAGAACACGGCGTAGAAGTGCTGACCTATTAGGTTGGCACTTTTTTTATCTCTTCACCTTCCTTTTGAACTCCAGAACTGGGGGTAATTTCACCCATTTCCCGTCACCGGGAACCTTGATGACAGAGCCTTTGCCTTGTTTCAGAATGTATGTGCTGTCGTTCTTCTGTGTTAGTGTGGCTTCCAAATCCTCACTGCCAAAGTCGTTCACCATCTGCAGGTTGGCTTTCTTTCCCTTTACCTCGGTAGCAATGATAGGCCAGCAGAAACTATTGTGGACCTTTCCCAAATAGCCAGGCAACGGACCGTAGAGCTCTTGTCCTGGGATGATGATGTCTTGATCATAAAAATTGATGCGCAGATACACCTTGTACTCGTCGTTTTGGATATACGTATGGAATGTGGTGGAGTCGCTTTGGGCAAATGTTAAAGTGTTCCACATCCAACAGAGTGCTATAAGCGTTAATTTCATCGTTTTTGTATTTTGTGATGCAAAAATAACAGATTTAAATCAATTAATTTCCAAAAACGGAAAAATAGTATATGGTTTTTTGCAGATTTAAGAATAATTTAAGTATCTTTGCAGCGGTTTATAAACTTATAAAATGAACGTAAAGCTATTAACTCCAGACTACATCTTTGAGTCGAGCTGGGAAGTTTGTAACAAAGTTGGTGGTATTTATACCGTACTTTCAACCCGTGCAAAAACGCTCCAGGAGATGCTTGAGGATCGGATTATTTTTATCGGTCCTGATTTCTGGGAATCATCGGAAAGTCCTTATTTTAAAGAGGATTCCTCTCTCTTTGCAGAGTGGCAATGGCTGGCAAAGGAGCAGGGCATCCATGTGAGGGTAGGGCGCTGGACTGTTCCAGGCGAGCCTATCGCTATCTTGGTGGACTTTAAACCCTATTTTGAGAAAAAGAATGAGATTTACGCTTGGTTGTGGGAAAACTATCAGGTTGACTCCCTTCATGCCTATGGCGACTATGACGAGGCTTCTATGTTCTCGTATGCTGCAGCACTGGTGGTAGAGAGCTTCTATAAGCACTTCCTTTCCAAGAAACAGAAGGTGGTATATCATGCCAACGAATGGATGTGCGGACTTGGTGCCCTCTATATTAATAATAAGGTGCCTGAGATTGCTACCATCTTCACCACTCACGCTACAAGCATCGGTCGTTCTATTGCAGGCAACCAAAAACCCCTCTACGACTACCTCTTCGCCTACAACGGTGACCAAATGGCAGAGGAACTAAACATGCAGTCGAAGCATTCTATTGAGAAACAGACGGCTTGGAACGTTGACTGTTTCACTACCGTGAGCGATATTACTGCTAACGAGTGTGTGGAACTGCTCGATAAGCCCGTTGACGTGGTGTTGCCAAATGGTTTCGACAATAGTTTTGTACCTAAGGCTGCTACCTTCAACAAGAAACGTAAGATTGCCCGTCAGAAGATGCTACAGGTAGCCAATGCGCTGCTTGGTGAGAATCTGGATGACGATACATTGATCCTCTCGACATCGGGTCGTTATGAGTTCCGCAACAAGGGTATCGATGTCTTTGTAGAAGCCATGAACCGTCTGCTGCGAGATCGCGATCTGAAAAAGAAGGTGCTAGCATTCATCGTAGTACCTGGTTGGGTAGGTGAACCACGCAAGGATCTGCAGGAAAGATTGGAAAGTGGACTACCTTACGATACCCCTCTCGAAGTGCCTCAGCTCACCCACTGGCTTCATAATATGGGTCACGACAACGTGCTCAACATGATGAAGTACTACGATATGCACAACCGTCATGAGGACAATGTGAAGGTCATCTTCCTGCCTGATTACCTTGATGGTAACGACGGCATCATGAACCTCACGTATTACGATGTGGTTCTAGGTAACGACCTCTGCGTTTATCCATCTTATTACGAGCCATGGGGCTATACACCGCTTGAGGCTGTGGCGTTCAAGGTTCCCTGCATCACAACCGACCTGGCTGGCTTCGGCCTCTGGGCTAACAAGGTGTTTGGACACAATGGTGAGCTTACGGATGGCGTGAAGGTGATTCACCGCACCGACTACAACTACTCTGAGGTGGCCGACTATATCAAAGACACCGTAGCTCAGTTCTCCGCTATGTCGAAGACCGAGGTAGATGCCTGCCGTAAGGCTGCCGAAGCACTCTCGAAGAAGGCCCTCTGGAAAGAGTTCATCAAATACTACAAAGAGGCCTATGATATAGCTCTGCAGAAAGCAGAAGCAAGAAAGAAATCAAATAAAAACAAGTAATATCTAATTGAGTATGAAAATTAAAGCAGATTACACAAACGAACCTTCTTGGAAGATTTTGACCGTTAAGGCTACACTTCCTGAGGAATTGAAGTGTTTGGACGAGATTGCCCACAATATGTGGTGGGTGTGGAATTTTGAGGCACGTGACCTGTTCCGTGACCTGGACCCTGCTATTTATCATGATGTAAAGCACAACCCCGTGATGCTCCTCGAGCGTCTGTCGTATGTACGTAAGGAGGAAATTGTAAAGGACAAGGCGCTGATGAAGCGTGTAAAAGATGTCTATGCACAGTTCCGTAAGTATATGGACGTGAAGCCCGACAGCAAGCGTCCCTCTGTGGCCTATTTTTGTATGGAGTACGGTATCCACTCTGCACTGAAGATTTATAGTGGTGGTCTGGGAATGCTCGCTGGCGACTATGTGAAGGAGGCCTCTGACTCTAACGTCGATATGTGTGCCGTAGGATTCCTCTATCGTTTCGG
>CAZIKA010000079.1:0-11457 GCA_964539705.1 uncultured Prevotella sp.
CGCTATGAAAGCGGCAAAGCCGAGCGGCCACTTTTCCTACAAAAGTTTACTTTTCCGTGCCTAAATTTGGAACTTTCAAACTAATTTTGTACTTTTGTGCACTTAAAAATGTAAAGAAAGACGAATAATTGGATGTCTTTGTGGCAAAAATATAACTAACGATGTATTTCACTGGAATAATCATAGCTGTTTGTACTTTCTTGACGATAGGCATCTGGCATCCTATTGTCATCAAGACAGAGTACTATTGGGGTACACGCCCTTGGTTCGTGTATTTGGTAATCGGTTTAGCCTCTATTGTGGCTGCTTTGTTTATTGAGGATACCCTTATTTCTGCCATTGTGGGTGTGTTCGGAGCGTCAGCTCTTTGGGGAATTGGCGAGCTCTTTGAACAAAAGAAACGAGTGGAAAAGGGGTGGTTCCCTAAGAATCCCAAGCGTAAATATTGAGATTCATTCAAGGTGTCTGTTTTGTGTTGGTCTGACATTCTGACATCTTGTTTCTGTCATTTTGTCTTCCCGTAATGCGTTGGCACGAATGTTGTGATATGTTGGATGAGCAACGATAAGAAGCTCAAATGAGACAAATACACAACATTGTGAAACAAATAAAAAAACATTAGGAGGACAAAATTATGACACCAATGATGAGAACAAACAACTGGATTCCTGCAGTATTCAATGATTTCTTTGATACCGACTATATGCCGCGTGCTAACTGCACCGCTCCTGCCATTAACGTGAAAGAGACCGACAAGGCATACGTCGTGGAACTGGCTGCACCAGGCATGAAGAAGGAGGACTTCAACGTGCATGTGAATGATGAGGGCAACCTGATCATCAAGATGGAGAAGAAACAGGAGAATAAGGAGGAGGATAAGAGCGCCCGCTATCTGCGTCGCGAGTTCTCGTACTCAAAGTTTGAGCAGACGCTGTTGCTGCCCGATGACGTGAAGCGCGAGGATATCAAAGCCAAAGTGGAGCATGGCGTGCTGACCGTAGAACTGCCCAAGGTGGTAGAGGAGAAGGTAAAGCTGAGCCGTCAGATTGAGATTGGATAACCAATCGGCAGGCGCAAAAAGAAAGGCAGGCAGTTGCTCAAGAGAAGCAGCTGCCTGTCGTTTTTGTTTTAATAAAAGGACTATCTCCGCTGGTAGGACGACTCGTTCATAAAGAGATAGGAGGGCTGATAGCCTCCGAAGTCGACTACAATCTTTTCAAAGACGATGCCTGGATGGCGAGGCTGGATAGTCAGCTCATGGACATCAGCCTGACCGACGGGCAGCTCTACGACCTTCTCCACGATGCGACGGGCAATGGTGGGGTAGAACTCGGAGTACATATAGGGCTGACGGTCAACGAGGGTCTTGTTGAAGTTGACGGTTTGAGACTCTGAACCGTCGAGGCTTACCGTATATTCATGTCCACCGACGTTGAGGAAATCAAGTGTAGACTTCACGATGACGTGGACCTTCACCGTCTTAGGCGCATCCTTCGGCAGAGAGAAGCGATAGGAGAGCGATGCATTGCCAACGGGTTTGGTGTAAGGCGTGAGAGCCACAGCGCTGCGTGTGCGTCCGTAATAGGGATAGACGCTCCACTGGGTTTCGCCCTCGGCCTTTGAGGCAAAGAAATGCTCGGCCTCCATTGATACATAGCCGTTGTTGGGGGTAAAGGTGTAGCCACCAGACTCACCAACGGGAACGGTGGTGGTGCGAGGCAACATGTCGGCACGGAAATTATCGTTCCAAGTGCGATAACCGATATGTTTCTGCGTCATCATACCATCCCATTTGCCGCCTGCCATCACCTTATTATAATAAGAGCAGAGCAGGGAGTCGCGCTTGAAGCACGCTGAGACGCGCCCTGCCCATACGTTAGCATCAGGTGAGCCGACGTTTGCGAGGTATTGGTTCATGGCCTGGGCGTAGTACATATCGTAGAGGTTTGCCATTGCCTGAACGGGGAAAAGAATCAATTGGCGATAGGCATCCTGCGCCTCATGAGGAATATCGGCAAAGAGACGGAGGGCACGTGTCTCTAAGCGCTGATACTCATCAGCCACCTGTTTCCATTCGCCTGTCTCTACGTTATATGTTTTGGCATCCAGCATCTCTGGCGTGACGCGAGCCATATACTGGCAGTTCTGGTTGTAAATGGCGGCAGCTTCCTCGGCGAGAGAACCGCCGAGAACACTATTGAAGAAACGGCGGGTGTGATCGGTGATGGTCTGCTGGGTGTATTCCTTCGGATTCCAGGCCATATCCATGAAGAGCGTGATGGGGTATTCCATCGGCTTCAGGTCGCCCACATTGAGAATCCACATACGCTGGATACCGAAGTCGTAGGCCAACGACAGCTGTTCGAACATCTGTTGGGTCTGGGTGACATTGAGCCACTTCGTGTTACGAGGAGCTCCCACGTAGTCTACGTGATAATAGATACCCCAGCCACCTTTATGGGTACGCTCTTTGTCGTTGATGGGCACACGACGGATGTTGCCCCAGTTGTCATCGCAAACAAGCATGATGACATCATCGGGTACGCGGAAGCCGGCATCGTAGTAGTCCTGCACTTCTTTGTACAAAGCCCATACCTGAGTGGTCTTCTCAGGAGCCTTGCCTGTCACGTCCTTGATAATCTTACGCTGATTATTGACGATACGCTCCATCAGTTTGGTGTCGGCTTTGTCGCTCATCGCTTCATCGCCATCGCCACGCATACCAATCGTCACGATATCCTCTGTGCCTTTCATGCGCTCAATACCCTCGCGGAAGAACTGGTCGAGCTTCTGCTGGTTGGTCTCGTAGTTCCAAGCGCCCCATTCCTTGCGATGACGGGCATACTCCTGATGGTTGCGTGCCATAGGCTCGTGATGACTGGTGCCCATCATGATGCCCATCTTGTCGGCCGTCTTTCCATTCTCGGGATCATCGGCATAGAAAGCCCATCCCCACATGGCAGGCCACATCATGTTGCCTTTCAGACGGAGAATGAGTTCAAAGACTTTTTCATAGAAATGATGGTCACCATAGTTGGTGCCGAAGGTGTTCTTCACCCACGATGTCAAGCAGGGGGCCTCGTCGTTGAGGAAGATACCACGAAACTCTACGGCAGGCTCGCCATCCGTGTACGTACCTTTTATAATATAGGCCTCGCTGCGCTTCTCTACAGGCACGTCAGCCCAATAGTACCAAGGCGAGACACCCAACTGACGACTCAGTTCGTAGATACCATAGATGGTGCCACGTTTGTCACTACCTGCAATAACGATTTGGTTGTTGATGGTTGTGATGATGAATTTCTCACGCTTGCCCTTGAGGTCTTTCAGTTTCAGGCGGTCGATATCGGCATTCTTACCAATAGTACCCACAAGGATGGAGACCTCCCCCGACCCCTCCGACAGGAGGGGAGCTTTACCAAGCACGCTTTGAAAGTCAGCCTGCAAGTTCTTGATGGCAATCTTCACACCTTCGTATTCCTGAGTGCTGTAGCCAATGGTGGCATCCTTCAAGGAAATGGCATCGGCTTGTGGGGTGAACACCACGAATTGTTCTGCTGCGCTGAGCAGTGACATTTGCGCTATCATCAGCGCCAATATAAAGAGTCGTTTTTTCATGATTATATGTTTGTTGTGATGATTTTCAGGGCTTTATCATCCGACGAGTTGCCATACAGCAGTTCGTATGATCCTGATTTTACACGCATGGTATTAGTGGTGGGATCCCAGAACTCAAACGATTCGGGTGTGAGTTCTAAGGTGACGGTCTTTGTCTGTCCGGCTTTCACGCTGACACGCTGGAAGGCACGGAGAGATTTCAGTGGGCCCTCGGCGTCCTGAAGGTTGCGAATATAGAGCTGCACAATCTCGTCGCCATCGCGCTTGCCAGTATTCGTCACATCAACGGTCAGCGTGCCATTGCCACCATTTCTCATTTCCAACTTCCCATTTTTGATTTCGAAGTTGGTATAGCTCAGTCCATAGCCGAAGGGGAAGAGCGCATCATTGAAATAGCGGTAGGTGCGCCCCTTCATAGAATAGTCCTCGTAGTCGGGCAACTGATTGCTTGACTTATAGAATGTAACGGGGAGTTTTCCGCTGGGATTCACATTGCCGAAGAGTACGTCAGCCACTGCCGTTCCACCCTCCTGACCAGGATACCACACCTGCAGGATGGCGTCGCAAGTCTTTGTCTCTGGCTCCAAGGCGATGCAGGAACCAGAGCAGCAAACGAAGATGACCTTCTTGCCTGCATCTTTCAGGGCCTTCAGGAAGTTGCGCTGAACGGCAGGCAGTTCGATATTCGTGCGGTCGCCACCCTTGAAGCCCTCGATGTTGACAGGCATCTCCTCGCCTTCCAAAGCGGGGGAGATGCCACCCACGAAGATGACCTTGTCGATACCCTTCAGCTGATTGATGATAGCTTGATAATCAATAGGCTTCTCCTTGGCTACGTTGATTTTCAGGTTGGCATTGTAGGTATGGATGTGCGAGAACAGCACCTCAATCTGATAACTCTTTCCTGCTTCTGCTTGAATGGGCACACGATTAGGTGTGGTGCGCCAGGTGCGATAACGGAACTGCTGTTCGCCGTTGATGAAGAGCTCGAAATGTCCGCATCCCTCTACGTTGACTACGTATTCACCAGACTCCTTGGGTGTGAATACCGTCTCATATTTGGCTGAAAAGTCCTCCAGCTGTACACCAGGGGCGAAATTATGCATACCAGCTGTGGTGACAGCCAGTGGGGTGGTGTAGTACTGTGTGGTGACGGGCTTACCCTCCATCTTACGGTTGTTCCAAAACGTACCCTTTAAGCCTTTCTTACTTCCAAAGGCACACTGCGAAGCCATCAGACATTCTACCACCTGATTATCAGTCAGGTCGCAACCAGGCTCATAGTATAGCTTCTTCTGCTTTGCCTTGATGCCGTCGAGAATGGTAATGGTGTGATTAGGCATACCATTATAGTTACCCCACATCATGGGGGCGTTATCGGCATTAGGACCGATGACGGCAATCTTTTCCTTGTTCTTCTGCAGAGGTAACACCTGATTCTGGTTCTGTAAGAGAACGAAGGTCTGATGAGCCATATCCAAAGACAGGTTGGCAGATTCTTTGGTTGACATCGCGGACTAGGGAATCTTTGACCATTCCACCAGCGATGGGTCGTCCATCTCTCCAAGGTCGAAACGACCTTCTAATAGACGGATGACGTGCTTGTCAACCTCTTCTTCAGAGATAAACCCACGACGCACGGCATCAGGAATACCCTTGTAAGCGTAGTTGAAACCACATTCTACGTCAGTGCCTGCCAGTGTGGCTTTAGCTGAAGCGTGGATAGAGTCCGACGAACTCTTATGAGAGGTGTAGAAATCGCTGACGGCACCACAGTCGCTTACCACCAGATAATCAAAACCCCACTCATCGCGCAGGATCTGTTGCAACAGGCGCTGAGAACCACAGCAGGGGTCGTCGTCGAGTCGCTGATAGGCACACATCACCTCGCGTACCTTCGCTTTCTGTACCAGCGTCTTGAAGGCGGGCATATAGGTCTCCCACATATCTCGTGGCGTTACGTCAGTGAGATTGGCTGTATGACGGGTGTACTCAGGACCGCTATGTACGGCATAGTGTTTGGCGCATGCCCAGAGCTTACGGTATTTGGATGTCTCAGGGCCTTGTAAGCCTTTTACCACCTGCACACCCATCACTGAGGTCAGATAGGGGTCTTCGCCATAGGTCTCCTGACCGCGTCCCCATCGTGGGTCACGGAAGATGTTTACGTTTGGCGTCCACACGGAGAGACTGTGGAATTTTTCATCTTCACCTTTCTGATCGTGCATACGATGGTTGTACTGTGCACGGAATTCTGTGCTGGCTACGTCGAACACCTTAAATAATAAGTCTGGGTTCCACGATGATGCCATCGCGATAGGTTCTGGGAACACGGTGACGTTGCTCATGTTGGCTGCACCATGAAGGGCCTCGCTCCACCAGAAAAACTTTTTTATTCCCATGCGGGGTATGGCAGGACTTTCGTCGAGCATCAGTTTTGCCTTCTCTTCAAGCGTTAGACGGGAACAGAGATCTGTGGCTCGCTCACGAGCGCTGAGACGAGTGTTCTGATAAGGCAGCAGCTGAGCTTGCATACCTAAGCAGACTGTGAACAGGGTCACAAAGAGAGAGAATCTTTTCATCTTTTCTGAATAGTTTTAGAATTTTGCTACAAAATTACTAATCAATCTTGATTAAAAGTTAAGATTTTGTTGCATAGACTTTGTTTTATGTCACATCCGCTCATTCTTCGTGTGCGTATAGCGTACATATCACTTTTTTTTGTTACATTTGCATTCGATATTATTAACAACAACCTCGAATTTTTAAAATATGAAGAAAACCTTAACTGTTCTGATGCTGGCTGTGCCACTGGTGGCTGCGGCTCAGAATCCTGTCATTCGCGACCAGTTTACGGCTGACCCTACGGCGCGAGTCTTTAACAACAAAGTTTATCTCTATCCGTCGCACGACATCGTGCCTCCTGCCGGTCAGAGGCAGGACTGGTTCTGTATGGAGGACTATCATGTCTTTTCCTCAGAGAACCTGACCGACTGGACGGATCATGGTGTCATCGTTACGCAGAATAAAGTGCCCTGGGTGAGACCAGACTCTTATTCGATGTGGGCGCCCGACTGCGTTGAGAGAAACGGAAAGTATTATTTCTATTTCCCCTCAGCTCCTGCTGCAGGTCGTGGAGGCTTCGCTGTTGGTGTAGCTATAGCAGACCGTCCTGAGGGTCCCTTTATTCCTGAACCAGAGCCCATCAAGGGAATCAACGGTATTGATCCCTGTGTGCTTCAGGCTTCTGATGGCAATGCCTATATCTTCTGGGGTAATGGCCGCTGCGCCAAGTTGAAACCCAATATGAAGGAACTGGCCGACGATACTCCTAAGGAAAAGGTAAAGTTCCGTGATCGCGAGTTCGAGATGATGGGCGTTAACTGTTTGAAAGACCTGCCCAATCGTCAGGCAGAAGGTCCGTTTGCCTTCGAATACAACGGCAATTTTTATCTGACCTATCCCTACGTCAGGGAGAATACGGAGGTTCTGGGCTATGCGATGAGTAAAAACCCAATGGGCCCCTATGAATATAAGGGACTCATTATGGCTGAGCATGCAAACGGATGTTGGACTAACCATCACAGCATCGTCAACTACAAAGGACAATGGTATCTGTTCTATCATCAGAACTTCTTCTCGCCCAGCGATGACAAGCGCCGTTCTGTTCAGATTGAGAAACTCTATTTCAATCCCGACGGAACGATTCAGGAGGTGAAACCCACCATGCGTGGCGTTGGTATCAACAAGGCAACAGAGAAGATCGAGATTGACCGTTACAGCACGGCTTCTGAGGGCGTTACAACTGCCCATGTAGATACCACCATCGCTTTTAGTGGCGACTATGCAACGATTCCCTCGAAAGGTTGGATGAGGTATAACGATGTGGACTTCAGTTGCCTTTATGACGGCTATCTGCAGATCAATGTGAAGGCTTCTGATGATACAGAGTTTTGTATCCGTGAGAAGAGTGCTAACGGAAAGGTCATTGCACGTATAAAATTGGCTGTTAGACCTCCAGAGCCCACTCCTGGTGCTGCTGCTAATCCGATGATGAGCCGTTTTCGTCGTGATCTGCGCAACCAGTGGCTCACACAGACCACTACGTTGGAATACACGCCAAAGGGTGTTACAGACCTCGTGATAACCAACGAGGGAGCAGGTGAACTCTCTGTTGACTGGGTGATGTTCAAGAACCGTCCCAAGTACTTTAAACCTGCTACCGCTGCTCCTGCTACCCCTGATAGCGAAGGCTTCATCCGTCGTTGGATGCTCTTGGAGCCAATCGACAAGCCCAATAGCGGTAATACCGTATTCACAGATACCTACCTGCGCGAACATTTTAATAGAGAGTACTTCAAGGGCCAGCAGACCATGCTGCCTAAGGATGGTCAGAAGGTGAAGGCTGTGTTCCAGCAGGAACAGGCTCCAGCAGGCTTCGGTCGTGGTGCTCAGCAGCAGGTAGAAGGTCCTCAGGTGAAGACCGTGAAGCAGACGCTGACCTGGCACGCACTCGATAGTGAGAACTTCAACGTGAAGCTCTTCCGCTTTGCTGAGAAATACGGTGAGAAGGTTTATGGTGTGCTCTTCTGGGGCGTTACCATCATCGATTGCGAAGAGGATATCGAGAATGTTCGTCTGGCAGTAGGCTCTAACTCAGCCTCTATGTGGTGGCTGAATGGAGAGGAGGTCCTTCTGCTCTCTGGCGACCGCCGTATGGTGAAAGACGACTGTATGTCGCGTCGTCTCACCCTGAAGAAAGGTCGTAACATCCTGCGTGGCGCCATCATCAATGGTCCTGGCATGAGCGACTTCTGCGTACGCTTCCTTGACGAGAAAGGTAACCCTGTAACAAACTATAAAATCTTAAACAGCAAATAATTATGCAACGTCTACATACAATTCTGGCAGGACTGGCTATCGCCGTATCTGCTAATGCGCAAATTGGACAACCCTTTATCCACGATCCCTCAACGCTTGCTGAGTGCGATGGAAAATACTATACCTTTGGCACCGGTGGAGGTGGCCTGATCTCTGAGGATGGCTGGAGCTGGCATAGTGGTGCCGACCGTCCTGGTGGTGGTGCTGCTCCCGATATTATTAAAATAGGTGACCGTTATCTCTGTATCTATGGTGCTACAGGTGGTGGCTTGGGAGGCGGACATAGCGGTCGCATCCTGACGATGTGGAACAAGACCCTTGATCCTAAGTCGCCTGACTTCAAGTGGTCTACAGCTGTAGAGGTGTGCGCTTCCGACGGCATGGAGGATCAGGATGCCATCGACCCAGGTATCCTGCTTGATCCCACGACAGGTCGTCTGTGGGTGAGTTATGGTACCTATTTCGGAACCATCCGCCTCATTGAGCTTGATCCCAAGACGGGTTTCCGCGTAAAGGGTAATAAGGAGAAGGATATCGCCATCGACTGTGAGGCTACCGACCTGATCTATCGTAATGGCTGGTATTACCTGCTGGGTACCCACGGCACTTGTTGCGATGGCGTGAACTCTACATATAATATAGTGGTGGGACGCTCACGTTCGGTTGAAGGCCCTTATCTCGATAATGTAGGTCGTGATATGTTCCATGGTGGAGGCCGTATGGTAGTGGCTGCTGGCGACCGTAAGACGGGTGCTGGACACTTTGGACGTACCATCATTGATGAGGGTGTGGAAATCGCGTCGTTCCACTGGGAAGCCGACTTCGACATGGGAGGCCGTTCTACGCTGGCTATTCGCCCCCTGCTGTGGAAAAACGACTGGCCCTATGCTGGCGAGCTGCTGAAGGAAGGCACTTATGCTATATTGAGTGAGCGTCGTGGCTATTCTTTGGAACTGGCTGTCGATTTCGTACGAATGAATGTAGCTCGTCAGGGATGGTTCAATCGTAACCAAGCTCAGGAACCCATGAAGCCCGTCGCTAATCAGACGTTGGAAGAGGTTCAGGGTTCTTGGCCTGCAGGAGATATCGAAGTGCGCTGTAGCGACTTTATGTTCCGTCCTTGGCAAAAATGGCAGGTGGTGCCTACGGATAAAGGCACTATCACAGGGCCACTCTATGTGATTCGTATCGAGGGCACTAATCGTGCTTTGACGGCTACGGCCGATAAGGAGGTCATAACCAAGGAATTGGCTAATGCCGATGAGCAACTATGGCGTATCGAACAACTCACTGACGGTACATACCGCATCATGCCTTATGTTATTCCTGGACAGGATGGTAAGAACCAAAAGTACTGCCTCTATTCTGCTGGCGACTCTACGCCGACCTTGGCTGAATACGATTTCAACAGCGATAACTCGAAGTGGAACCTGAAATTACAGGCTCAATAAAAGTTTTTTAGGAAAAGATTTGTGTAATCCGGAAAAAGTTCGTACCTTTGCAGCCTGATTGGCGCATCATGCGCACAGAAATAGTATTTATCAACAATTATAAAGAAAAATGAAACAAGGAATTCATCCAGAAAACTATCGCCCCGTCGTGTTTAAGGACATGTCCAACGGCGATATGTTCCTTACGAAGTCTACTGCAAAGACTAACGACACTGTAGAGTTCGAAGGCGAGACTTACCCCGTGGTAAAAGTAGAAATCTCAAGCAGCTCTCACCCCTTCTACACTGGTAAGAGCAAGCTCGTCGACACCGCTGGTCGCGTCGATAAGTTCATGAGCCGCTACGGTAAGGCTTCGAAGAAGTAAGATATTTCTAGGAAATGACACTTACGCGAAGGTGCGTCCAGGGTAGTTGCATATGCCTTGTACGCACCTTCATTGGCTTTTCTCTATATAGATGAAACAATTTAAGGTGCTTTCGTTGCTTGTCGCAGTACTTTTACTGACGGCTTGTAGCGATAATGGCGATGACAGTGATAGCTCTGGCAACGCAAATGCCAACATATCTCTTTATTCCAGTTTGGAGTTTCCAAAGGTTAAGGGGGATAAAAGTGAAGTCATCACTCATAGTACTTCGCAGTATGGCGTCACCTATTCATTTGAATGGGATCATCAGTTGAAGGCACAACGATGGACTTGCTATTATTTTACAGCAAAGAATAAAGAGAAAAATTGGAATCGTAATAACTGGGGGAGTGATCCTTTTCAGCCAGACCCCAAGATTCCTGCTAGTGAACAGCCCAGTGTTACTGGAGAGTTTAGTGGAAGTAGTTTCCCAGAAAAGGGCTTTTCCTATTTCCAGCGTGGACATATCTGTCCGTCGGAAGACCGTATGGCTTCTAAAGATGCTAATGAGCAAACATTTTACATGACCAATATGATGCCGCAGGGTGACCTGTTCAATGGGAAACTATGGGCGGTTATGGAGGCTTTTGTGCGAAATTGGGGAAAGAAATGTACTGGTACTGATACCTTATTTGTGGTCAAGGGTGGGACTATTGACAAGGAAAGTCAAATACTCTGTCGTACGCGTAATGGTTTCATCGTGCCTCGTTATTTCTTTATGGCTCTGCTGTCGAAACGAAATGGCATTTATCAGGCGATGGGATTCTGGGTGGAGCATATCAATAGCGACCACTCTTCCGATCCGCTGATCAATTACGCTTGCAACATTCGTTCGCTAGAGGAAAAGACGGGTATAGATTTCTTCTGCAATCTGCCTGATGATGTAGAAAGTACTGTTGAAACGCAGAATATGACTGTTATCAAGCGTTTGTGGAATCTTTGATAATAAAAACAATCTATATAAAAATACAAAAACAATAAAACAATGAAGACTATTTATGATTTCTCTGTCAAAGACAGAAAAGGTAAGGACGTGTCACTGAAAGAGTATGCCAATGAGGTGCTCCTTATCGTTAACACGGCTACCAAGTGCGGATTTACTCC
>CAZIKA010000080.1:0-11283 GCA_964539705.1 uncultured Prevotella sp.
CTGCGACTGATTTGTAATCCTGTATCAGACAATGACATATCCACAAAACGGGCATTGGCATTCGGACGGTTTTCATTCAGAATCTTCTTGATGCGTGCTGCTGCCTCTGGGTCTTTGGCCACCATATAAAGATAACCACCTCCACCAGCACCAGGCAACTTATATCCCAAGCAGAGGTCGTCAATCAGTTCCGTCTGTCGACGCACAGCCTCAGGGTTCGTACCAGAGTCGAGCAACTGGTTCTGTTCCCACGTCAGTCGTACCAATCTTCCCATCTGCTCAAAGTCCTGTCGTTGCAAAGCCTCGTACATATTCATGGCATGATCCTTCATCTGGCGCAACAACGAGAGTTCATCCCTGTTGTTCAGGAACATACGACGCACGATCTCTGCCAGAATCTGCTTGGCAGTACGGGTGATGCCCGTATAATAAAGCAGATGACAAGGACGGTATTCTGGCGAATTATAGATATCGGAAGGCAACCAGCGCACTACGGGATTCTGCTCGAACCCACTCTGCGTCTGCAACAATTTCACGCCTCGCAGCACACCACCGAACTGATCCTGCCAACCGCCACCCGTAGTCAGAAGCTGTTCAAGTACCAACGTGCGGCGACCTATCTCGTTCTTATCCCAAGCCAAAGCACAGAAATCGCTGACAGCCCCTAATACCGTAGCAGCCAAGATGCTGCTGGTACCAAGTCCGCTACCTGCAGGTATAGCCGAGAGTAATGTCAACTCGATGCCTGAACCGAAAGCTTCCAATTGTGCTTTCAGCGAAGGGAATCGCTCTGCAGAGAAAGCGGGAGCAAAGCCTGCTAAAGCCAAAGCAGCCTTAGGAATAGAGAACGGCGAGCCCACCTTATTATACTGTAATAGTTCGTCGTAGGTATCTACCACTTCAGAGGCGCCCAGGTCAATACTGCGCAGAATAATATGCGGATCCTTGCAGGGCTTGATATATACCTGCAAAGGCGGTTGTCCATTCAACTCGATAGCCAGGTTCACCACGTTGCCACCCTCCAAGAGACAGTAAGGCGGCGTATCCGTCCATCCACCAGCAATGTCGATGCGCACAGGACTGCGCCCCCAAACTATCTGATCCTGATAAACAGAGAGTCGAGGCTGTTGCGGTTGTGCCAATACCTGTTGGGTAAGTCCTTCACGCAGAAGTCCAAAAGCCTGTTCACGATTACCACGGAACATGGCATCGTGGATGCGCGTCATCAGTGGAGCATCCTCAGGAAGAGGTGCAGGCATCGGAATCTGATATGCCTCAAACTCACGGGCAGCATCATCAAGGTCCAACTGATAGAAGACGCTGTGCTCCCAATTGCACGCCAAAGCAGGCCATACCTGACTGCGGAACATCTTACGCTGTTCAAAGAGGCGGTTAAGATTAGCCTCAGAAGAGATTTGCTCGGCGCTTAGTAATGAGGAATGAGGAGTGAGGAATGAGGAATGAGAAATGAGGTAGGCCTCTATCTCTTCGTATTTCAAGACGGGGAACTGCTGGCGCTGCTGTTCGGCACCATCGAAACGGTCATCGATATGATAGCGACGCACCACGTAGTCGTCTTTTCCCATGGGCACAATATCCAGACACTCACCAGGAGCAAGCTTTACCTGCCAGTCGTTGCGAGGCACACCTGTAATGATATGATCGCACGTCAGCGTCCAGCCTTTGGCAATATGACTGTTTTCTATCCAGATATTCTGATTCTCCGTAGAGAAGGAGATGTCCATCAAAGCATTCTGAACGAAGATAGAAGGATGTGGCTTGCGATCATTGTGCATGATGAGGCGCTGATCGGATACCACATTCTGAAGTTTGATCGTCGATGAAATCATCTCGCGAGAGGTTCCGAAATGATAGAACTCACCACCAGGCAACGGAACAACAGCCACCGTGAGCGACTTCAACTCAGGGTCGTCAATCAAAGGATCCGTACCCAAAGAACGACCGAAGTCGGAATAGAGATCGTAAAACTTGAGAGGTGAGAGGTGAGAGGTGAGAGGTGAGAGGTTACATCTCTCCATCAGTAATTTGACGGCACGGTCACTCAACATCCAGACACCGATATCCGTAAGATAATAGTGACTCTTCTGCAACTGTTGCAATTCCTCGACACTGGGTTTCTGGAGCATCTGCTTCAGTACCTGCGGCGTACGACGATCGCTAACGAAGACCCCGTGATTCTTTGCAATGCTGGCATCAAGCCAAAGGCCATAGACCACCACATCAGCCTGAGGTACAGGACCTACGGGCTGACTGGTACGAACCAACACATCGCCACTGACTATCATGGTATTCAGGCCATCTGGCGCTTTCTTCATAATCTGCTCATAGAGAGGCAACTGAAGCGACAATAGGTCTTGCGACAAACGCTGTCCGCGTTCCCATCGGAACACAGGTATCGGCGTTAGTATCTTTCCTGACGGCGCATACGACGGTAAACGACGACTCTGTCCGCCGGCATGAAGCAGGATGCGCTTCTCGCTGGCCAGCCATTCTTCGAAAGGGGCAAGAGATGAGTTTTGCTGATTCTCAAAGCATTTCCAAAGGAGCCAGGCAGAACCTCCGCCACTACCTATGCGATGTCCTTCTGGATCGCATGTGCAGAAGAAATCCTCTTCTGGCAATTCCGTTATCTGATGAAACACCGTACGTCCCTGCTCGTCCTTTCTGACGAGGTTGGGTGGCAAAGAAAGCAACTTTTTCATTTCTGTTTTTAATTATTTGCCTGCAAATTTAAATAAAAAAACGCAAAGAAGCGGGGATTATAAAAAAATAATGTAATTTTGCAGCATTATTACTTAACCAAATAACATGATAAAAGCAAAAATACTGACGAAAGATGGTATCAACTTCCTGATACCCTTTATTCTGATTACCTCATGTTTCGCCCTATGGGGCTTTGCCAACGACATGACGGGGCCAATAGTAAAAGCCTTCTCAAAGATTTTCCGCATGAGTGTGACAGAAGGTGCTCTCGTACAAGTGGCATTCTACTTGGGCTATTTCGTGATGGCTTTCCCTGCCGCGATGTTCATACAACGCTATTCGTTCAAGGCTGGCGTGCTGGTGGGACTGACACTCTTTGCCGTAGGCTCGCTGATGTTCCTGCCTGCCAAACAGACTGGAATGTACTATCCGTTCCTGTTGGCGTACTTTATCCTGACGTGCGGACTGTCGTTTCTAGAGACATCGTGTAACCCCTATATCTACTGTATGGGTAGCGAGGAGACCGCTACGCAGCGATTGAATCTGGCACAGGCATTCAATCCCATCGGTGCGCTGTTGGGAATGTATGTCGCCATGGAGTTCGTGCAGGCAGAGATGAGTCCGATGACTACTGAGCAACGTGCTATCCTGCCTGATGCGCAGTTTGATCTTCTGAAAGACAACGACCTGTCGGTACTGATTGGTCCGTATCTGATGCTCGGTTTCTTCTGCATCATCCTGCTTGTATTGGTGCGACTTGTCAAGACACCAAAGGTAGGCGACACCCGTGCCAGCAAGAGTATCAAGACCGCGTTTAAAGAACTGCTCCAGATAGCCAACTACCGCGAGGGTGTCATCGCCCAGTTCTTCTATGTAGGTGCTCAGGTATCGTGCTGGACCTTTATCATTCAATATGGTACGCGTGTGTTTATGGAAGAGGGGATGGACGAGAAAGCCGCAGAGATTCTCTCGCAGAAATACAATATTATGGCGATGGTATTCTTTACTGTGAGCCGTTTTATCTGTACGTGGTTCCTGAAATATATCCCCGCAGGTAGACTGCTATCCATTCTGGCTATCTTCGCCATCGGACTGGTATCGGGCGCCATTCTCTTCCCCGACCGCAACGGCATCTACTGTCTGGTGGGCGTGTCGGCATGTATGTCGCTGATGTTCCCCACCATCTACGGTATCGCCTTGCGTAATGTCGGCGAGAACGTGAAGTTTGCCGGTGCCGGTCTCATCATGGCTATTCTCGGCGGTTCTGTATTCCCTCCGCTACAGGCTATGATTATCGACTCTAAGGTTAGCATCTTCAACCTGTCGGCAACGAACCTGTCGTTCATTCTGCCGCTCATCTGCTTCGTGGTGATTGCCATCTATGGTCACCGAGCATATATCAGACATTATATCTTGAGCCCGGATGACAAGGAGCACGTGTAAAAAGTTTAAAGTTTAAGGGTTAAAGTTTAAAGAGAATAGCCTGTGACGCGTGTCACAGGCTATTCTCTTGATAATCCAAATCGGCTTCTACTACAAAGCGGACCTCATCGGGATGCAACGGTGGCAGTCCTTCTTTCTTGGCATGTTTGCACAGATAGTTGGCCACCTCATCGATGTCGATGTCCACCTCATCATCGTTTGACTCCAAGATACCGCTCTCAAAGAAATAGTCGGCAATGGTGTCAAGCATCCAGACCATCTGGTCGTCGGTGTACATCTCTTTCAAGTCGGAAGGCAACTGCTCGCGGATATAAGCTATCTCACGGCGGTTCTCTTCCTGGTCCTGCAAGAGCTCCTCGTCAAAGGTTGCCATAACTACAGCAGAGCTTCGATTTTCTCGATAAACTTATCTTTAGACTGGGCACCAACAACCTTATCGACCTGGTTGCCGCCCTTGAAGAAGAGGATTGTAGGGATATTGCGGATGCCGAACTCAGCAGCCAGCTCCTCATTATCCTCTACGTCGCACTTGCCAACAACGATCTTACCATCGTACTTCTCTGCCAGTTCTGTCAGGATTGGCGATACCATACGACAGGGACCACACCATGTAGCCCAGAAATCCAACACCAGAGGCAGACTGCCATTCTTCAGAGCCTCAAAGTTCTCACTTGTTACTTGTACTTCCATAACTTCACACTTTATTTATGATTAATGATTCATCAATATTCAAGCAAATAGCGTGCCATTAATTGATCTTATAACTCAACGCCGGATGTTCATCAATAAAATCTATCAGTTGATGTTTCACATCGACAGTCTTTTCCTTTGCACGCAGAAGCACGTGGTTCTTGCCTAAGGAGTCGCGCAACTGGAAGAAGATTTTGGTATTACCAGGATGCTCGGAGATGATCTCGTTCAACTCCTCCACCACACGCTCGTCCATCTCCTTATGGTCTGTAACCACAGAGATGGTGATGCGTTCGATAGCCCTGTCCTTAATGGTTTGCAGCAACTCCACGTTACCAATTTTCAGTTCTTTCTGGTCGCTGTAACTAAAACGCTGAGACATCTTGCCTGTGACGTAAACGGCGGCACCCTCGATGAACTTTCCATTTAGGTTAAGCCAGTCTTCACCAAAGAGCACCAGCTCGCCGGAGCCACTAAAGTCCTCAAGTGTGATGATTCCCCAGGGCTTGTTGTTTTTACCGAACCTGCTTTGAACACCTGTCACAATACCACCCAATATGACATCCTCACGATCATACAAGGCAGCACAACGGTCTGCCAACTCGGCACAATGGGCATTACACAGGTTTTCCAACACGATGCGATATTCATCCAACGGATGAGCCGAGAGATAGATGCCCACGAGGTCGCGCTCCTTGTTCAGACGTTCAATATCGCTCCAACGCACATCGGTTTTTGGCACGGGCGGACGGGCAATCTCTACGTCATCAAAACCACCGAAGAGTGAGTTCTGCGCTTGTTGCTTCTCTGTCTGATACAACTGTCCGTAGCGTACCAGCGTATCAATAAATGCCTCACCCTTGTTGTTCTCTGCAAAGAACGCCTCACGACGGATGCCAAAGCCATCGAAGCCACCACTCAATGCCAGCGATTCAAACGCCTTACGGTTGACGCTGGAGAAAGGTATGCGCTGGGCGAAGTCGTAGATATCCTTATAAGGTCCGTTCTTCTCGCGTTCTGCGATGATAGCAAGAGCAGCGCCATCGCCCAATCCCTTGATGGCAGCCAGTCCGAAGCGGATCTCACCCTTCTGGTTCACACCGAATTTCTGGTACGACTCGTTGACATCAGGTCCCAGCGTAGCGATACCCATTGCCTTACATTCGTCCATCAGTTTGGTGATTTCCGTTATCTGATCGCGACGGCGACTCATGATAGCGGCCATGAACTCTGCAGGGTAGTTGGCTTTCAGATAAGCCGTCTGATAGGCCACCCATGAGTAGCAGGCGGCATGAGACTTGTTGAACGCATAAGATGCGAACTTCTCCCAGTCGGCCCAAATCTTATCGAGCACCTTAGGATCGTGACCATTCTTCTTTCCGCCCTCGATGAACTTAGGCTTCATGGCGTCAACGATATCTTTTTTCTTCTTACCCATGGCCTTACGGAGTGCATCACTCTCGCCTCGGGTGAAGTCGGCCAGTTGTCGTGAAAGTAACATCACCTGCTCCTGATACACCGTGATACCATAGGTGTCCTTCAGGTATTTCTCCATGCAGGGGATATCGTATTTGATTTCCTCGTTACCGTTCTTACGGGCAATAAACGAGGGAATATAGTCCATAGGTCCTGGACGGTAGAGGGCATTCATAGCGATGAGGTCCTCAAACACCGTGGGGTGCAACTCGCGCAAATATTTCTGCATGCCACCCGACTCAAACTGGAACGTACCGATGGTGCGTCCTTGCTGATAGAGTTCAAAGGTCTTGGGATCGTCGATGGGGATATGGTCAAGATCAACCTCTACGCCACAGGTCTGTTTGATATTCGCACAGGCCTCTTTCAACTCCGACAGCGTCTTCAGTCCCAGGAAGTCCATCTTGATCAGTCCCGTCGACTCAATCACATGTCCGTCGTATTGCGTACAGTTGGTCTTGGTATCCTTGAAGTCAGGGTCATCGGCCGTTGAGACGGGCACCCAGTCGCTGATTGGGTCGCGACAGATAATGAAGCCGCATGCATGAATACCCGTACCACGCACCGTACCCTCCAGCATCTTCGCATACTTGATGGTGTTTGCCAATGCGGGATCGGTGCTAGCCTCTGCATCACGCAGTTCTGGTGTGCACTTGATGGCATTAGGCAGGTTCATCTTCATACCATCTGGCAAGCGATCGGGGATAGCCTTACACAGCGCGTTCGAGATAGCCAAAGGCACTTTTTCCACACGCGCCACATCCTTGATAGAGTTCTTCGTGGCCATTGAGGCATAGGTGATGATATGCGCACAGTTCTCGTGACCATATTTATCCATCACCCATTTCAGTACCTTTCCTCGACCATCATCATCGAAGTCGGTATCAATATCAGGAAGTGAGATACGGTCGGGGTTCAAGAAACGCTCGAACAGCAAGTCGTATTTCAACGGGTCAATCTTCGTAATACCCAAGCAATAAGCTACCACCGATCCAGCTGCCGATCCACGACCAGGTCCTACCCACACATCCAGTTCATCGCGTGCGGAGTTGATGAAGTCCTGCACAATCAGGAAGTAGCCAGGGAAACCCATGGTCTTCATGATATGTAATTCGAATCGAATACGGTCATCAACCTCCTTAGGTAATGACGAATGCAGGATGGCGTATGAGGATTGGGGATTGCCTGTATCAACCTCTACCTTTTCAAGCACTAACTCATCGTTGGGTAAGTAGCGTTCCTTACCTCCCTTATAAGCCAGTTCTGCCAGGAAGTCGGCTTCGAATTTGATGCGATAGAGTTTGTCGTAGCCACCTAACTTCTTGATTTTCTTCTCACCATCTTCGCGCGACATGGGATTATTTCCGTTTTCATCGCGCGTAAACTCTTCGTAGAGTTGCTCCTCGCTGATGCGCTGTCGCCATTGTTCCTCGGTACCAAAACTTTCCGGAATAGGGAAGAAGGGCATGATGGGGTCATGGTCTATAGAATAGATCTCACACTTTTCCAGAATCTCTAGCGTGTTGCTCAATGCCTCAGGTACGTCGCTGAAGATATCGTTCATCTCGGCCTTGGTCTTGAACCACTCTTGCTTGGAGTAGAGCATACGCGTGGGGTCGTCAAGGTCCTTGCCTGTAGAAAGACATAGCAAATGGTCGTGAGCCTCAGCATTCTCCTGTTCCACGAAGTGCACATCATTAGAGCATATCAACTTGATGCCATATTCTCGGGCCAGCTCAATGAGCACCCTGTTAGCCTGTTGTTGCAGGGGAAATGTCTCACGATTGGCGCGTACCGTAGGGTCTTTCACCTCGTGGCGCTGAAGCTCCAAATAATAGTCTTCGCCAAACACACGGTGATACCATTCCAGCGCCTCGCGGGCACCAGCCATATCGCCTTTCAGGATTTTTGCCGGCACCTCACCTGCAATACATGCCGAACAAATAATCAGACCTTCATGATATTTCTCCAAATCCTCACGGTCTGTACGAGGACGCATATAGTAACCGTCCACCCATGAGTTCGACACCAGTTTAATCAGGTTCTTATAGCCCTGATAGTTCTTGGCTAATACAATAAGGTGATAACCGCCTTGGTCCTCCTTGCCTCGGCGTAAGGACTTCGAGCCATGACGTGACACATACATCTCGCAACCAAAAATCGGTATAAAGGGATCCAAGCCTTCTTTCTTGCGGCTTTTGTTCACACCGATACAATAGTCGTGAAACTCCTTGATGCCAAACATGTCGCCGTGATCGGTGATAGCCATGCCTCGCATACCATCACCGACAGCTTTATCGACCAGATTCTTAATCTTCGACTGACCGTCAAGTATGGAATAATAAGTATGTACGTGTAAATGAATGAAATCTTCCATTAAAGTGCTTTTTGGGAGTCCAAAGTTACGCCTAAAAGTTGATATTACCAAAAGAATCCCACAAAAAGTTTGTTAATTGACAAAAAAGCATTACCTTTGCATCGAAATTCTATATTTCACTACCAACCATGGGAGAAAGAATCAAAAAACTAAAAAAAATACGTATACATCGCGAGGGTACCGAGGAACTGCTTTACAGCATGTTTATCCTTGTGGCTATCGCTGTAGTCCTGTTTCGTACGTCTGAGACTATTACGCTCATACCTTTTATTCTCTTCGTTGCCATTTTCGGCGTGGCGTGGCTGCTGATGCTTAACTTCTATCGCTGCCCCATCCGCTATTTCAATGATGACACAGCGAAGACCGTTGTGGCACCTGCCGACGGAAAGATTGTGGTAATAGAAGAGGTTGACGAGGATACCTATTTCCACGACAAGCGACTCATGATCAGCATCTTCATGAGTCCACTGAACGTACATGCGAACTGGTTCCCCGTTGATGGTCAGGTGAAATTCGTGAAGCATTTTGACGGCAACTACCACAAAGCCTGGCTGCCTAAGGCCAGTGAGGAGAACGAGCATGCCGACATCATGATTGAGACTCCTGATGGCCAAGAGGTATTGGTTCGTCAGATTGCCGGTGCTATGGCACGCCGCATTGTTACTTATGCAAAAGGAGATGAGGACTGCTATATTGACGAGCATTTAGGTTTCATTAAGTTGGGCTCTCGCGTAGATGTTTACCTACCACTTGGCTCTACACCTTGTGTCAAGATGAAGCAGCCCACAACAGGTGACCAAACTGTTATTGCAAAGTTGCCATAATGTTTAATCTTTAATATTTAATCTTTAATGTTAAAGAAGCATATTCCCAATACCATTACCTGTTGCAATCTGATTTCTGGTTGTATTGCTACTTATTGGGCATTTAAAGGTAACTACGAATTAGCATTGCTTTTCATCGTTATTGGTGCTGTCTTTGATTTCTTTGATGGCATGTCTGCACGCTTGCTTCATGTTAGTTCACCAATAGGTAAAGAACTCGACTCACTGGCAGATGATATCACTTTCGGTTTTGCGCCATCGGCTATCGTGTTCGATTATCTTAGCTCTGAGACAGAACTACTGCCGTTTGTCGTTTTCGTCATGGCTGCATTCTCTGCTCTGCGACTGGCAAAGTTTAACCTTGACGAGCGTCAGGCTTTAGGATTTATTGGACTTCCGACCCCAGCAAATGCTTTGTTTTGGGGCTCGCTTATTGTCGGAGCCGGTGATTGGATGAAATCAGCACCTTTTATTAGTGCTAACCTGTCTCTGATAATCCTTGGTGGCATATTTATCAGTTGCTGGCTTCTTATTGCGGAGATTCCCATGTTTGCCTTGAAATTCAAGACTTGGGGATGGAAAGGCAATGAAGTGAAATACATTTTCCTGCTCACCTGCATACCCATGCTTGCATTCTTGCAGGTCAGCGGTTTGGCTGCTGTCATTGCGTGGTATATTATTCTTTCGGTCTGTACCCAACGGAAATAACGGCTTCTGCCTATGGAATTTTTTCTTGCCCTCTTCATCGCTTTTATTCTGATTGTTGCCGCTGTTTTGCTCGTGGCCCTCTATTACTTGCGCAAAGGCTATCGTTTTATCAAACGTATGACCAATGGTGAGATGACGGAAGAGGAGTTTGAACGACTCTCGAAAAAGAACTACAGGAGAAGAGACCAGGACAACTTTAAGTTCGATAAAGACTATTTTAAAACGGCCAGCGGCAAACAGCAGAAGGATAGGGAGCAACAATCCGTCAATCGCACCTTCCGCACCGACGAAGGCATCACCATCGTGGATCAGCGTACCCAGGGTCAAAGCAAAAAAATATTCGCCCAGGATGAGGGCGAATATGTAGACTTCACGGAAAGTGGCAAGTAAATTCACTTATCACTTAACATTTCTCATTTCAATTGTGCACCAGCGTGCCAATCTCCTCACCAGCCATCACTTTTTTCAGATTTCCAACGACATCCATGTTGAAGACATAGATGGGCAGGTTGTTGTCCTGACACATACAGATAGCCGTGAGGTCCATCACCTTTAAGCCGCGAGCCAGAACTTCCTTATAAGTAATGTCATTGAACTTCGTTGCCGTTGGGTCTTTCTCTGGATCAGCGGTATAGATACCATCCACACGTGTACCCTTCAGCATCACATCGGCCTCGATCTCAATACCACGTAACGAAGAACCGGTGTCAGTAGTAAAGTAAGGTGAACCCGTACCAGCAGAGAAGATGCAAACGCAGCCCTGTTCCATCGCCTCGATAGCCTTCCACTTGGTATAGAACTCACCAATAGGCTCCATTCGAATGGCTGTCATCACCTTGTTCTTTACACCGATAGCACCCAGTGCAGAGCTTAACGCTAGCGAGTTGATGACCGTAGCGCACATACCCATCTGGTCGCCCTTCACACGGTCAAAGCCCTTTTGACTACCACTCAGTCCACGGAAGATGTTTCCGCCACCGATGACAATGCCAATCTGCACGCCCATCTCACTCACTTCCTTAATCTGCTGAGCATAGTCGC
>CAZIKA010000081.1:0-11277 GCA_964539705.1 uncultured Prevotella sp.
ACTGGTCTTTGATTCTCTTGAACAGAAATCCTATAATTGAGGAAGGCTCCTGCAAATATTCCTCGTTTCTAATGCTTTTGCATTCAAGCCGCACCCTTTTCTGAGACGAAACAGGCCATTTACTTTTTGTTCCCACGCTGGGACCGATTCAGTCCCACGCTGGGACTATCACAGTCCCAACGTGGGAATAGAATTGTGTACTAGCAACGAGAATCCATTTTTTTTAAAAAAGTTCTGATTTCATGGAAGACTTAACATAACAAAAACATAAAATACTCATTTACAGGATTTTAGAAAAAAGATAGGGCCTCAACACTTAACATAAGGGTTAACATAGACTTAACATAGACCTAACATCCATGGCATTTTTTGTGTTAACTCTATGTTAAGTCTATGTTAAGTGTTATGTTAAGTCTTTTTGGATATTTTTAAAATCTAAATTGCTTATAATTAGTTAGTTGCGTTCTTACAATGTTAAGTGTTAGCAAAAAAGCATCATGACTATTTAAATCTGTCATTGAAATCAAGGTCTTAGGAATAAAGGCCAAATAAGATTGGAAATCTGTTAATGAGAATGAAGCGGGAGGCTCCAGTTGGTGCTCAGGCGCTTTGCGGAGTCCGAAAAAAACGAGGAAAATGCAAAATATTTCTCGCAGATGGCCAACGTCTGCGAGATTTTTTGTACTTTTGCGGAAAAGAAACGAGTGATGAAAGATAATCAAAACGAGATATTCCCCCTCGTAGATGAAGAGGGAAAGGTGATAGGAAAGGCTACACGAGGCGAGTGTCATAGTGGTTCGAAACTGTTGCATCCTGTGGTTCATCTGCATGTGTTTAATTCGGCAGGTGACGTGTATCTGCAGAAGCGCCCAGAATGGAAAGATATCCAGCCCGGCAAATGGGATACGGCTGTAGGCGGACATATAGACTATGATGAGACACCTGAGGATGCCTTGCGTCGCGAGGTACGTGAGGAACTGGGCATCACGGACTTTACGCCCACGTTCATCGGCAAGTATGTGTTTGAAAGTCAGCGCGAGCGTGAGTTGGTATACATACACCGCACAACCTATGATAGAGAGATACGCCCCTCGAAGGAAGAACTCGATGGAGGTCGTTTCTGGACGATGCAGGAGATTCGCGAGGCGATAGGACAGGGCGTGCTGACGCCTAATTTTGAGAGTGAGTTTCAGCGTTTCTTCCTCGATAAGGAGAAAAAAGAAAAGTACCGTTTGCTCACAGAACAGATTCGTGCATTAATAGAAGGTGAGACAGACAGCATGGCGGTGATGGCTAATGTCTGTGCAGCCATCCACGAGACGATGGGATTCTTCTGGACTGGATTCTATCGGGTAAAGGACTGTGAGTTGGTGTTAGGTCCATTCCAAGGTCCTGTGGCTTGTATGCACATCGGCTATGGACGCGGTGTGTGTGGCACAGCATGGAAACAACGGGAAACGATTGTTGTGCCTGATGTTGAGCTGTTCCCAGGGCATATAGCTTGTAGCAGTCTTTCGCGCTCAGAGATCGTTGTTCCCGTATTCTCTGAAAAAGGTGACGTTGTAGCCGTGCTCGACATTGACAGCAAGGAGCTCTCGACCTTCGATGATGTGGATCGCCAATATCTGGAGGACATCTGCAAACTATTGATAAACTTGAAATAACAGATAATAAGACTTCGATGAAGCACTACCTGAACTTCGCACCACATGATTTGGCTAGTGATATCGTGGGTGGACGAAACATCATGTCGATAGAGGGACTGCTCTGGACCTATGGTAAAACGGGTAACGATCGTTATATCTGGCGCTGGACTGGTCATTCCACCACCCAGAATCCCCCTGTGGAACTCATCTTTACCAATCACGACCTGCTCACAGACATCATGCCCTTTGTAAATGGTGGCTATTACAACTACGACCGACTGCTTTACAAGGCAGACCAAACCGAGTCTACAGGCATCAAGAGTATTGATGATTTGCCAAAGAACGGTTCGATGATATGGTATGACCTACATGGTCGCCAGCTCACACAATCTCCGACAGCCAAGGGGATGTACATCCAAAATGGATTGAAGTATGCGATAAGGTAATATGATAGAAATTGGCAAAGACTGATGAAAAAGATATTGTTTGTGTGTCACGGAAACATCTGTCGCAGTCCGATGGCGGAGTTCGTGATGAAAGACTTAGTGACTAAGGCTGGTCGGGAAGAAGATTTCTATATTGAGTCGGCAGCAACATCGACAGAAGAGATAGGCAATCCAGTGTATCCGCCTGCCAGAAGAAAGTTGGCTGAGCACGGTATTGGCTGTGCAGGCAAGACAGCTCGTCAGATGACGCGTGCCGACTACGACCGCTTTGATATGATTATAGGAATGGATAGTTGGAACCTGCGCAATATGCGTCGCATTTGTGGTGATGACCCAGAAGGCAAGATTAGTCTGCTGATGGATTTTACACGTCGTCCTGGCGATGTGGCTGACCCTTGGTATACGGGCGACTTTGAGGCAACTTGGCGCGATGTGCTGGAAGGTTGTCAGGGCATTCTTCAGCGATTGTAAAGAGGGCTGTTAACGCAAACAAATGACTAAAACTTACAATTTGTTACAATTATCTATGGTTTTTACGGATGATTGTAACAAATTGTAAGTAAAATATATTCACAATTTATAAAATCGTCATACAACCTAAATTTTTGTATTCAATCTGGAATAATATTACTTGATATTCTTTCAAAACGTCATACCTTTGCACCAGAAACGTTTCAGAGTGTAAGTATTAATTAAAGGTATTAAGGTATGAAAAAGATTGAAGCAATCATCCGTAAGACGAAATTTGAGGATGTAAAGGAAGCACTGCTGCAGTCGGACATCGACTGGTTTGAGTACCATAACGTACACGGTATTGGTCAGAGCCGTCAGGAGCGAATCTACCGTGGCGTGCAGTACTCAACGGACGTGATTGAGCGCGTTCAGATAACGATTGTATGTCGCGATCAATTTGTAGAGCCTACAGTGAAGGTTATTCTTAATGTTGCACATACAGGCGAGGTGGGAGATGGTCGTATCTTCGTGAGCGACATGATAGACACCTATTCTATACGTACGGGCGAGAATGGTGACACCGTACTGAGAGATAAGAAGTAAGAATTGAAAGATTGAAGAATTGAAAAATTAAAATTTTCAGGATTATGAACGAAGTTGGAATTTCACTAGATACCGTTTGGATGCTATTGGCAGCCATGTTGGTTTTTTGGATGCAGCCCGGATTTGCGCTGTGTGAAGCTGGTTTTACGCGTAGTAAGAATGCTGCAAATATCCTGATGAAGAACTTTGTGGACTTCATGTTCGGTTCACTTTTATTCTTCTTTATTGGCTTCGGCTTTATGTTTGGTGCCGATACGCTGGGTGGTTTTATTGGTATGCCTAACTGGGGCGACCTCTCTTTCTATGAGAGCGATCTGCCTGTTGAGGGCTTCCTGATTTTCGAGACCGTGTTCTGTGCTACCTCTGCTACTATTGTTAGTGGTGCTATGGCCGAGCGTACAAAGTTCTCTATGTATCTGATTTACAGTGCAGTAATTTCTTTGATTATCTATCCTGTAGAAGGTCACTGGACTTGGGGTGGCGGTTGGCTTTGCAACGATGCTGCCGACAGCTTTATGATGACTACCTTTGGTGATGTGTTCCATGATTTTGCAGGTTCTGCTATCGTACACTCTGTAGGTGGCGTGCTGGCTCTGATTGGTGCTATTGCACTGGGTCCCCGTATTGGTAAGTATGCGAAGGACGGTAAGAGTCGCGCTATTCCTGGTCATAACTTGGCTATGGCTGCTCTGGGTGTATTTATCCTGTGGCTCGGATGGTTTGGTTTCAACCCTGGTTCTCAGTTGGCAGCAAGTGGTGAAGTAAACCGTATTGCTATCTCTCACGTGTTCCTGACCACTAACCTCGCAGCAGCTGCTGGTGGCGTAGCTACGATGTTCCTTACCTGGATTAAGTATGGCAAACCCTCACTCTCACTGACGCTGAACGGTGTGCTGGCCGGTCTTGTAGGTATCACCGCGGGTTGTGACCTCGTTTCTCCTGTAGGTGCTGTGATTATCGGTCTTGCATGTGGTATCGTACTGGTATTGGCCATTGAGTTCATTGATCGTAAGCTTCATATTGACGATCCCGTTGGTGCTTCTTCTGTACATGGTGTTTGCGGTATCCTGGGTACTGTAATGACTGGTCTGCTGGCTGTTGACAATGGTGCACTCTACGGTCACGGATGGGGTTTCTTCGGAGCTGAGTGCTTTGGTGTGCTGATGATTGACCTCTGGGCTGCTGTTTGCGGTGTCATCCTGTTCTTCGGAATTAAGAAACTGCACGGTCTGCGCGTTGACAAGCGCATTGAAGAGGAAGGTCTCGATGTATACGAGCACGGAGAAATGTGCTACAACTAAACCTATCCCCTGCCCCTCCCTGTATGGAGGGAAGTTAATAAATTAATTAATAAATCAGAGAATTATGAAAAAGATTGTTTTAATGGCGATGATGATCGCTACAGGAATGAGTGCTACGGCACAAGACGAGATTGAGACAACAATTAGTGGAGATATCGTAAGTAGTTATATCTGGCGTGGTCAGGACTTGGGAGGTGCCGCTTTACAGCCTACTCTTGGCGTGGGGTATAAAGGATTGTCGCTGACCGCATGGGGTAGTTACGGACTGGTAAACCCTGCCGACACAAAGGAGTTTGACCTGACATTAGGCTATACCATTGGCGGACTGAACATCGGTATCACCGACTACTGGTTCGACAGAGGCGGTCTTGACCCAGATGGTCGCTACTTCAAGTACGATGCCCACGGCACGAACCACGTCTTTGAGGCCAACATCGGCTATGACTTCGGCTTCGCATCGCTACAGTGGTTCACGAACTTTGCCGGCAACGATGGTACAAACAAGGACGGCAAGCGAGCCTACAGCAGTTACTTCGAGGCTGTTGTCCCATTTAAGCTTGCTTCTGTAGACTGGACTGCTACGGCTGGCGCCGTCCCCTCATACACCACATCATACGGTACGTCTGGCTTTGCAGTGACCAACCTCTCGCTGAAAGCCACAAAAGAGATTAAGGTGACGGATTCGTTCTCCATTCCTGTCTTCGGACAGGTTGTGGGCAACCCCTGTTCACAGTATGCATACCTGGTCCTTGGCCTTACGCTGCAGCCATAATCTACCAGGTTAATATCCTCTCTCTGCCGAGATGGCAGGGGGAGGCTTTTTGTTGTTATTAAACTAAAAAGAAGATGAAGATAAAGAAACGTTGGATTATCCTGATGACGGCGATGACATTGATTGCCATTGCAGGGATTTTCGTAGGCGAACCTACATTCGAGTGTGACTGGTCGGTAATCTCGGCAGCTGATGTGGCTTGGTTGATTACTGCCACTATTTTTGTGTTGATGATGACACCAGGTCTGTCGTTTTTCTATGGCGGTATGGTGGGAGCGAAGAATGTGATCTCAACGATGCTCCAGTCATTTATTGCGATGGGACTGATTTCTGTTTTGTGGGTGGTCATTGGTTTCTCACTATGTTTTGGTGATGATATTGGTGGCGTTATCGGTAATCCTATGACGTTCTTGATGTTTCAGAACGTAGGTGCAGAGGTTTATACAACGCCTGCCGGCAATATCTTAGGTGGTGCCTCGATACCATTAGCACTCTTTGCCTTGTTCCAGATGAAGTTCGCCATCATCACTCCATCGCTGATCACAGGCTCGTTTGCTGAACGTGTGCGCTTCTCGGCTTACATGTTCTTTATGATGTTCTTTTTCTTCGTCATTTATTGTCCATTGGCCCACATGACGTGGCATCCGGAGGGATTGTTCATGAAGTGGGGTGTTATCGACTTTGCCGGTGGTATCGTGGTGCATGCCTCCAGTGGTGTTGCTGCCCTTGCCGGTGCTATATATCTAGGTCGGCGTAAGGCGGAGACCCGCAAGAGTGAACCTGCCAATATCCCCTTTGTACTTCTGGGAGCAGCCATGTTGTGGCTGGGGTGGTTTGGCTTTAATGCGGGCTCTTCGCTCCATGCTGACGGACAGGCCATCAAAGCGTTTCTGAATACCAACACAGCATCAGCAACAGCCATGATGACATGGATATTCTTTGACTGTCTACGAGGTCGTAAACCATCGGCGATGGGTGCTGCTGTGGGTTGTGTCGTGGGTCTGGTAGCTATCACGCCGTCGGCAGGTTATGTCACCGTTGGACAGAGTATCTTTATCGCATTTGTCATTACGCTGATTTGTAATATTGCTGTTTATTGGCGCTCACATACCAGCATAGACGATGCCCTCGATGTGTTCCCCACGCATGGTACTGGTGGTATCTTCGGCACAGTGCTCACGGGTATCTTTATCCAGGAAGGACTCATTGCCGGTACGTGGGATGGTTTTGTTATATTCCTCTATCATCTGTTGGCCATCGTTATCGTATTTGTCTATACTTTCGCTATGAGTTGGTTGGGCTATAAACTCATTAACATGATGATTCCTATGCGTGTATCGGAATATAGTGAAAAGGTTGGTCTCGACTTCTCTCAGCATGACGAGCATTACGGCTTGGCACATATCGGAGAGCGTGAACTGGCAGAATACGAAGAACATATCAAGGAGAAAGAGAGGAAATAGAGGATTCCATAACTTTTTTATAATATTTGCAAAAAGACTATTTGTCAGGACTCGTTAGTAACAATCTGTAGACAATATATCGTTCCGTGCTTACAAATTGATAGTTTTGCCAAAAAAGTAGATGAAAAGTTAGGGATATATAATATGGACTGCAAGATAATATTTACCTTTGCAGTCCATAAATACGTTTTTATTTATGGACACAAAGTACATCTTCGTAACAGGCGGCGTGGTTTCTTCACTAGGCAAAGGAATCATTTCTGCCAGCATCGGTAAGTTGCTGCAAGCACGCGGCTACAAAGTAACCATCCAGAAATTTGATCCTTACATCAACATTGACCCAGGAACACTAAACCCCTACGAGCACGGCGAGTGCTATGTAACGGCGGATGGTATGGAGACCGACTTGGACTTGGGTCACTATGAGCGCTTTACTGGTATACACACCACACGTCATAACTCCATCACTACGGGACGTATCTACAAAACGGTTATAGATCGTGAGCGTCGTGGCGACTATTTAGGCAAGACCATCCAGGTGGTGCCTCACATCACTGACGAGATTAAAAGGAGAATGCTTCGCGAGGATGAGGAGAACGAGCAACTGGACTTCGTCATCACGGAGGTGGGTGGAACCATCGGCGATATTGAGAGTGCGCCCTTCATGGAAGCCATCCGACAGTTGCGCTGGCAGTTGGGACGCAATGCGGTGTGCGTACACCTGACGTATGTGCCCTATCTGAAGGCGGCTGATGAGTTGAAAACCAAGCCGACACAGCACAGCGTAAAGGAGTTGCAGGGCATGGGTATCCAGCCGGATATACTGGTTCTGCGTACGGAGCGTCATCTGGATGATAGTATGCGTATGAAGGTGGCTTCTTTCTGTAATGTGGATTTGGAGTGCGTGGTGCAGAGCGAGGATATGCCTTCTATCTATGAGGTGCCTGTAAGTATGCAGAAACAAGGACTTGATGCAGCTATCCTGCGTAAGATAGGTATTCCTGTAGGTGAGACACCTGCGATGAAACCTTGGCATGAGTTCCTGAAGAAGCAGCGTCACGCCACACGTGAAGTGCATATCGGTCTCGTTGGGAAGTACGACTTGCAGGATGCCTATAAGAGTATCCGTGAGAGTCTGAACCTGGCAGGCATATATAATAATGTAAAAGCAAAACTCCATTTTATCAATAGTGAAGAAATTACTGAGGAAAATGTAGCAGAGAAACTTGCTGGTGTGGCTGGCATCGTTGTTTGTCCGGGTTTTGGTAATCGTGGTATAGAGGGTAAGATTATTGCAGCTGAATATACGCGAACCCATGATATTCCTACCTTCGGTATCTGTTTGGGTATGCAAATGATGGTCATCGAGTTTGCCCGTAACGTATTGGGATATAAGGACGCTAATAGTCGTGAGATGGACGAGAAGACACCTCATAACGTCATTGATATCATGGAGGAGCAGAAGAGTATCACACAGATGGGTGGCACCATGCGACTGGGCGCCTACGAGTGTGAGCTGGTGACAGGCAGTAAGACTTATGAAGCCTATGGTGAGGAGACACTTATCAAGGAACGCCATCGTCACCGCTATGAGTTTAATAATGCTTATAAGAACGAGTACGAGACGAAAGGAATGAAGTGCGTGGGTATCAACCCGGATGCCGACCTTGTGGAGATTGTGGAGATACCAGAGAAGAAATGGTACATCGGCACGCAGTTCCATCCGGAATATTCATCGACGGTGCTGCATCCGCATCCATTGTTCATGTCATTCATTAAAGCCTGCATCTAATATGGAACAACTGAAGCACGAATGTGGCGTAGCGATGATTCGCTTGCTGAAACCGCTGGATTACTACGAGAAAAAGTACGGCACATGGGCTTATGGATTCAATAAGCTCTACCTGATGATGGAGAAGCAGCACAACCGCGGACAGGAAGGTGCTGGTATAGCCTCCGTCAGTCTTAATACGGAACCTGGTCGCGAGTATATGTTCCGCGAGAAAGCGGAGGGCAAGACTGCTATCACCGAAATCTTTTCTCGCGTGACGCAAGAGATGGCAGGCGAACTGTTGATGGGACACCTGCGCTACTCGACAACGGGCAAAAGCGGACTGACGTTCGTACATCCCTTCCTGCGTCGTAATAACTGGAGAGCAAAGAACCTCTGTCTGTGTGGTAACTTCAATATGACCAACATCGACGAGGTTTTTTCTTTTCTCACAGCTCAAGGTCAGTCGCCTCGTATCTATGGTGACTCGTACATCACGTTGGAACTGATGGGCCATCGCTTGGATCGCGAGGTGGAACGTCTCTATGAGGAGGCGAAGAGTAAGGGACTTGAAGGCCTTGATATCACGAAGTATATCGATGAGCATGTGGAGATGGCTAATGTGCTGCGCACCACGATGGAGCACTATGATGGTGGCTATGTGATGTGCGGACTGACAGGTAGTGGCGAGATGTTCTCTGTGCGCGACCCCTGGGGCATTCGTCCTGCGTTCTATTATCGCGATGAAGAGATTGTGGCGTTGGCCAGCGAGCGTCCTGTGCTTCAGACCACGTTCGACCTGAATGCGGAGGATATATGTGAACTGAAGCCAGGCGAGGCACTCATCGTTCGTAAGAATGGCGAGAGTCGTCTGGAGCAGATTATGCCTGCCCAGAAACTCTCAGCCTGCTCGTTCGAGCGCATTTATTTCAGTAGAGGTTCTGATCGTGATATCTATCAGGAACGCAAGCGTCTGGGAGAACAGCTCACGCCTGCCATCCTAAAAGCCATTGATGGCGATGTAGAGAATACGGTATTCTCGTATATCCCCAATACCGCTGAAGTAGCATATTATGGTATGACGGATGGTTTTCGTCTACAGGGTTATAACGTGCGTACAGAAAAGGTGGTGTGGAAAGATATCAAGATGCGTACCTTCATTGCCGACAATAGCGAGCGCAACGACCTTGCTGCCCACGTCTACGATATCAGTTATGGTTCGTTACGTCCTAATGTGGATAACCTCGTGATTATTGACGACTCTATTGTTCGAGGAACAACGCTTCGCGAGAGTATCTTCAAAATTCTGGATCGTCTGCATCCAAAGAAGATTGTGATGGTGTCGAGCTCACCTCAGATTCGCTATCCTGATTATTATGGTATCGATATGGCGCGACTGGAGGAGTTTTGTGCCTTCCGCGCTACGATGGCTTTGATAGAAAGCCTCACCCCCCGCTCGGCCGAAGGACGCTTGCAAGGCAAGAACCCCTCTCCGATTGGAGAGGGGAGTGAATACACTTGCGGGCCAAATCTTATCGAAGAGGTTTACAAGGCTTGCAAGCAGGAGCTGCTGAAGCCCAAGGAAGAGATGCAGAATTGCGTACGCGCCTTGTACGAACCTTTTACCGTAGAGGAGATAAACAAAAAGATTGTAGAGATGCTTCGACCTGCCGACATGAAGGCTCCTATCGAACTGGTGTTCCAAAGTATCGAAGGATTACACGAGGCTTGTCCCAACCATCCTGGCGATTGGTATTTCACAGGTCACTATCCCACGCCAGGCGGCACGCGCCTCGTGAACCAAGCCTTCGTGAATTATGTAGAGAAAATATATAATCATCGAAATAAAAACTGAAAGAAGTAGCGGGTTGCGGCCTTACACTTTGTAAGGATTGCGGCCCGTTTTGCTTTCAGATTGTAAGAATAATAAAGTTTGTAGATTTTTGAAGAAACTAAAATGGAGTCTATTCTGACAGAATGATATAATTTTGCAGCCGTAAACAAACAATGTGTAACCAAAATAGTAAAAAGATGGAAGCATTAAGATTTCAGGTTGTCGGCGAGGCTTTTAAAAAGAAGCCCCTCGATGTAAAAGCCCCAAGTGAGAGACCTTACGAGTATTTTGGTAAGAAGGTCTTCAATCGTGAGAAAATGTACAAGTACCTGCCAAAGAATGTCTACGAGAAGATGGTAGACGTGATGGATAATGGTGCTCGTCTGGATCGTGATATCGCAGACGCCGTAGCCGCTGGCATGAAGCAGTGGGCTGTAGAGAATGGCGTTACTCACTATACTCACTGGTTCCAGCCTCTGACAGAGGGAACAGCCGAGAAGCACGACTCATTTATTGAGCACGACGGCAAGGGTGGTATGGTAGAAGAGTTCAGTGGCAAGCTGCTTGTTCAGCAGGAGCCTGATGCTTCTTCATTCCCTTCAGGTGGTATCCGTTCTACCTTCGAGGCTCGCGGCTATTCTGCCTGGGACCCTACATCACCAGTTTTCATTATCGACGATACTCTGTGTATCCCCACTGTATTCATTAGTTATAGCGGTGAGGCACTCGACTATAAAGCTCCATTGAAGCGTGCTCTTCATGCTGTTAACGTAGCTGCTACCGATGTTTGCCATTACTTTGATCCAGCAGTTAAGAAGGTACAGAGCAACCTTGGTTGGGAGCAGGAGTACTTCCTCGTTGACGAGGGACTGTATGCTGCACGTCCTGACCTTCTGCTTACTGGTCGTACCCTGATGGGCCACGACAGTGCCAAGAACCAGCAGATGGACGACCACTACTTCGGATCTATCCCTGAGCGTGTGGCTGC
>CAZIKA010000082.1:0-11162 GCA_964539705.1 uncultured Prevotella sp.
ACTATTTATCAGTTCACCAATAAATAACAATGTTTACAATAATCATTTTCCTCATATTTTCAAAGTAGGAAAACGATATTTTCCAAGCAAGAAAACAGTTTTAAGCAGGCAGCTCGAAGTCGAGGAACTGGCAGCTCCTCAGGGAGGAACAGGCAGTTCGAAGGCCTCGATCAGGCAGCTCTTCGTTTGCACGTAGCAAAAGAGTGGAAAGTATGCAGCAAACGAAACGAAAGCAGGCTTCTTACGATTGTTAAATAGCATACTTAGAGGTGCTAAGTGGCCTACTCAGGAAAGTACTTTCGCTCGACACAAAGCAAAGAAAAACAAGCTTTCCTTTGGCATTGTTCTCGCTTATTCGTAACTTTGCAGCGGAAAATAATGAATAGATGATACTTAATTATGATGTGATAGTGATTGGCGGTGGACATGCTGGCTGTGAGGCAGCATGTGCAGCTGCAAACATGGGCGCTAAGACGCTGCTGGTCACTATGGATATGAACAAGATTGCACAGATGTCATGTAATCCTGCCGTTGGCGGTATAGCCAAAGGCCAGATAGTACGCGAGATAGATGCCCTGGGCGGACAGATGGGACGCGTAACGGATGCTACTGCCATCCAGTTCCGTATGCTTAACGTAGGAAAGGGTCCTGCCGTGTGGAGCCCACGCGCTCAATGCGACAGAGGTAAGTTTATCTGGAAATGGCGCGAGACTATCGATAAAACCGATAATTTGGATGTCTGGCAAGATCAGGCTGACGAACTCATTGTTGAGTCTGTTGCGATGTCATCGCAACAAACAAAGAAAGTGGTAGGTGTGCGCACCATATGGGGAGCTGAGATTCGTGCAAAAAGCGTAGTAATCACAGCAGGCACCTTCCTCAACGGTTTGATGCATATAGGAAGAAAGATGGTGAAAGGCGGGCGCATTGCTGAGCCCGCAGCCGAACGACTCACAGAGAGCATCACCCAGCACGGCATCCGATCAAATCGCATGAAAACGGGTACACCCGTACGTCTTGATAAACGTAGCATAGACTTCTCTAAACTTCGCCAACAAGATGGGGAACAACGCCCATATAGATTCTCATATTTTTCCGGAGAAACCGGATTCTCCGGAAATTTCGGAAAATCAAGTGCTTTACCCCAGTTACCCTGTTGGGAGTGTTATACGAACCCTGAGGTTCACGAGATGCTTCGCTCAGGATTGGCGGATTCACCGCTATATAATGGTCAGATTCAATCGATAGGACCGCGTTACTGTCCGTCGATAGAAACGAAGCTGGTGACCTTCCCTGATCGCGACCAGCATCTGCTTTTCCTGGAGCCAGAGGGTTCTGAAACCAATGAAATGTACCTGAATGGCTTCTCCTCTTCGCTTCCAATGGATGTACAAATAGAAGCCCTTCACAGAATAGCTGGATTGGAGCAAGCAAAAGTGTATCGTCCTGGTTATGCCATAGAGTACGATTTCTTCGATCCAACACAGTTAAGACATACGTTGGAATCGAAGGTTATTGAAGGTCTCTTCTTTGCAGGTCAGGTGAACGGCACCACAGGTTATGAGGAAGCTGCTGGACAGGGCCTCGTAGCAGGTATCAATGCAGCACTAAAATGCGTTGGAACCGAAGAATTTGTAATGAAGCGCGACGAATCATACATAGGCGTACTCATCGATGACTTGGTAACAAAAGGCGTAGATGAACCTTATCGTATGTTCACCTCACGAGCCGAATATCGAATCCTGCTCCGTCAGGATGATGCAGATGCACGCCTAACAGAGCGCTCTTATCAGATTGGTTTGGCGAAAAAGGATCGCTACGACTGGTGGATAGAAAAGAAACAAGCTATCGAAGGAATCGTGGATTTCTGTAAAAACTTCCCGATTAAAGCGAAGGAGATCAATCCGGCTTTAGAACAGCTCGGCACTACCCCACTCCAGTTTGGCGTAAAGTTGGAAGAGTTGATAGCTCGCCCACAACTGAATTTCCAGAACCTGATGCCTATCATTCCACAATTATGCGAATTCATCGACCGACTGCCCAATAGAAAGGAAGAAATTGCAGAAGCTGCCGAGATCCGCATCAAATACAAAGGATACATTGAACGCGAGCGACTGGTTGCCGATAAGATGCACCGTTTAGAAAACATACGCATCAAGGGACACTTCAACTACGAAGAACTTCACGGCCTTTCCACCGAGTGCAGACAGAAACTAAAGGCAATAGATCCCGAAACGCTGGCACAAGCCAGTCGTATTCCTGGCGTCTCGCCCAGCGACATCAACGTACTGTTGGTACTCATGGGACGATAAGTTTCACGTGAAACATTAGATATTGTGTAACAATTATAACTAACTGAAAATGAACAACAAAGTATTACTGGACAATCTGCGTTGCATACCTGATTTTCCAAAGAAGGGAATTAACTTCCGTGATGTAACCACTCTGTACAAGAACGGTTACTGTATGCAGATTATGCTCGATGAATTGTACGAACTCTACAAGGACAAAGGCATCACTAAGATTGTTGGCATTGAGAGTCGAGGTTTCGTAATGGCTTCAGCCCTAGCCGGTAAGTTGGGCTGTGGTGTGGTGTTGGCACGCAAACCAGGAAAACTACCCGCAACAGTTATCAAGGAATCGTTCTCGAAGGAATATGGCGTAGATACCATCGAGATGCACCTCGATTCCATCGAACCAGATGATGTAGTACTGATTCATGACGACTTGCTGGCTACAGGTGGTACCGCTAAAGCTGCCTACAAACTGGTACAGCATTTCAACCCCAAAAAGGTGTACATGAACTTCATCATTGAAATCACAGATGAAGGACTGCATGGTCGCGATCTTTTTGAAGGCATAGACCTGACAACGCTCTTGACCATCTAATGTTTCACGTGAAACAGAATGTTGTGGAACGCCTTTAAACAAAGGATATGACAAAGGAAGAGAACGAGAAAAGATTAGCTTACCTAAAAGGCATTGTAGCACGTCTGCCAGAGAAACCTGGCAGTTACCAGTTCTATGATGACGAGCATACTATTATATACGTAGGTAAGGCAAAGAGCTTGAAAGCACGCGTCTCTTCCTACTTTCATACAGAAGTAGATCGTTTCAAGACAAAAGTTCTCGTTTCGAAAATTCACGACATCAGTTATACGGTGGTGAACACCGAAGAGGATGCCCTACTCCTTGAGAATTCGCTTATCAAGAAATACAATCCCCGTTATAACGTACTGCTAAAAGACGGAAAGACCTACCCTAGCATCTGCGTTACTAACGAGTATTTCCCACGCATCTTCAAGACACGTACCATCAACAAGAAATGGGGCACTTATTACGGTCCTTATTCCCATATTGGTTCGATGTATGCCGTACTGGGAATCATTAACGAACTGTATCATCCACGCACCTGTAGACAACCTATTACAAAAGAAGGTGTAGCTACAGGCAAATACAAGGTCTGTTTAGACTACCATATCAAGAAATGTATGGGACCTTGTATGGGAAAACAGTCGTACGAGGACTACCAGAAGAACATGCTTCAGGCGCGCGAAATACTGAAAGGAAATACCCGTGAAGTATTACGAGATCTGAGGGAGGAGATGCTGAAACTAAGCGAAGAACTGCGCTTTGAAGAGGCTGAAGAAGTGAAACGGAAATACCTGGCTCTGGATGGGTTTGTTAGCAAGAGTGAAGTGGTAAGTCACACGATTAATAACGTAGATGTTTTCACTATCACCAGTGATGAAAAAACAGCCTATATCAACTATCTTCACGTATCAAACGGCAGTATAAATCAGTCGTTTACCATTGAATACAAGAAGAAAATCAATGAGAGCGACGAAGAGCTTTTACAATTGGGTATTGTAGAACTAAGAGAGCGATTCAAGAGCAATTCCAAAGAGATTATTGTACCTCAGGAAGTAGACGTAGAACTGGAAGGCGTGAAATTTACAATCCCCAAATTGGGCGATAAAAAGACCCTTCTGGATTTATCTGCAATGAACGGAAAACAGTACAAATTCGACCGTTTAAAGCAGGCAGAGAAGCTGAATCCTGAGCAGAAACAGGTACGTCTGATGAAGGAATTGCAGGAGAAATTAGGGCTTCCAAAGATGCCATATCAGATTGAATGTTTTGATAACTCAAACATCTCTGGAACGGATGCAGTGGCTGCTTGCGTGGTCTTCAAATCCATGAAGCCCAGCAAGCGCGACTACAAGAAATACAACATCAAAACGGTGGTAGGACCTGATGATTATGCCTCCATGAAAGAGGTCGTTTTCCGTCGCTATAGCAGACTTATAGAAGAGGAAGAACCCCTACCCGACCTCATCGTAGCCGATGGTGGAAAAGGGCAGATGGAGGTCATTCGCGAGGTCATTCAAGATGAGCTGAAACTGGATATTCCTATCGCTGGTTTAGCGAAGGATAACAGGCATCGTACGAACGAACTTCTATATGGTTTCCCACCACGTGTCATCGGCCTAAAAACCGACTCCGAACTCTTCCACGTACTCACCCAACTGCAGGACGAAGTACACCGTTTTGCCATCACTTTCCATAGGGATAAGCGTAGCAAACACGCCCTACATTCGGAGTTGGACGAGATCAAAGGGATTGGACCTAAGACACGCGACCTGCTGATAGATAAGCTGAAGAGCGTGAAACGCATTAAAGAGACTGATATTCAAACACTTACAGACATAATAGGCGCCTCAAAGGCCACTATAGTACACAACTATTTTGCTGCTAACGAATAGCAAAAAGACTAAAAACTTGGCAGTTAGAAAAAAATATCGTATCTTTGCGACATGAGAGCAGTCATACAAAGAGTTAGTCATGCCAGCGTCACCATCGATGGTAACGTGAAGTCAGCCATTAAAGAAGGCTTTCTGATACTGTTAGGCGTATGCAATGAAGACACGATGGAGGACGTAGAATGGCTCGTTAAGAAGATTGCCAACCTACGCGTTTTTAACGATGAGGAAGACGTTATGAACCGCAGTATTCAGGACGTGGGTGGCGAGGCTTTAGTAGTCAGTCAGTTCACGCTCTACGCCAGTTATAAGAAAGGTAATCGCCCCTCATGGTTCAGAGCAGGCTCTCACGAGCACTCTATACCGCTCTACGAGGCCTTCTGCCGCGATTTATCAGCAGCGATAGGCAAGACTGTAGCCACAGGTGAATTCGGCGCTGATATGAAGGTAGAATTGCTGAATGACGGACCGGTAACGATCTGTATGGATACAAAGAATAAGGAGTAGAGGTGAGAAGCTAGAGGTGAGAGGTGAGAAAAAGAAATAATGGATATGACGATAAAAGAAGCACAAGAGACTGTAGACCAGTGGATTAAGACATACGGTGTACGCTATTTCTCAGAGCTCACCAATATGGCGGTGCTCACAGAGGAAGTAGGTGAACTGGCACGTGTGATAGCCAGGAAATACGGTGACCAAAGCTTTAAAGCTGGCGAGAAAGAAAACCTGGGTGAAGAGATGGCCGATGTGTTGTGGGTACTCATCTGTCTGGCTAATCAGACAGGTATTGACCTGACCGAAGAGCTACAGAAAAGCATCGATAAAAAGACAAAAAGAGACGCTTTAAGACATCTGGAAAACCCTAAGTTAAAGGCATAAATACATTAACTTTAAAGCATAATAACTATGGCAGAAATGAGTAAGATTGAGCAGGTGCTCAGCAAGTACAACCTCGACATTACAGATGAGGAAGTGAAAGAAGCGGTGAAGAAGATCATTGCCGAGAAAGTGCATGAGAACGATACGCCGGAAGTAAAGAAATTCCTGATGGGCAGCGTGGAACTAACCACCCTAAAGACTACAGATAGCGAGACTTCCGTCATGGCATTTACAGAGAAAGTCAACGAGTTTGAAGAGGCATATCCTGACCTACCCCACGTAGCAACTATCTGCGTATATCCTAAGTTCGCTAAGGTAGTGAGTGAGACACTAGAGGTAGAAGGTGTAGAAGTAGCCTGTGTATCAGGCAGTTTCCCCAGCAGTCAGAGCCTTATCGAGGTGAAGACCGTAGAGACATCGCTGGCTATCAAGGATGGTGCTACAGAGATAGATATCGTGATGAACGTAGGAGCGATGCTGGAAGGCGATTACGAGACAGTCGTTGACGAGATTCAGCAACAGAAAGAGGCTTGTGGCGAGAAGGATATGAAGGTGATTCTGGAGACGGGTTGCCTGAAGACTGCCAAGAACATCAAGATAGCCTCTATCCTGTCGATGTATGCTGGCGGCGACTATATCAAGACTTCAACAGGTAAGTTGGAGCCTGCTGCAACGCCTGAAGCTGCCTACGTGATGTGTCAGGCCATCAAGGAATACTACGATCAGACTGGCATACAGATTGGTTTTAAGCCCGCTGGAGGTCTTAACACCGTGATGGATGCACTCATCTACTACACAATCGTGAAAGAGGTTCTGGGCGAGAAATGGCTCACCAATAAGTGGTTCCGTATGGGTACCAGCCGACTGGCAAACCTGTTACTCAGCGAGGTCATTGGTAAAGAAACAAAGTTCTTCTAATAAGAACACATAAAATGAAGCGAGGAATGACATCATCATTCCTCGTTTTTTATGTTATTTCCAAAGCTCCTCTATTGCATTTACCTCACCCGTTCCAGCACTTATTCGTCCTACCGTATCGTCACTTCCTATGGCAAGAAGTACGAAAAGAACGAAACATAATAGCGTAAGAGCCAGTTTTCCAGTACTTCTACGTCTACGCTCTACCCTATCCACATCGGTAAAAGCAAAACGATGAACCAAATAAATATACGTAAAACCGACCATGATAGCCAAGAGGTAAGCCAAAACATCTGACGGATCATAGGTGCCATGCATAATTCCAAGACCTTGAAGGAACTCGTGAGGAATACAAATAAACGGCATCACGAGGATAAACATCCAACAATCCTTGATCTTGAAGTTCCAGAAACAACCTATCAGGATACTGTAAGCAAAGAGCCAGATGCCGTCAGGGAGGTTATAAAGCATCCAAGAAGGAACACGGGCTGGATTATGCTGCAACTCCTCCAGATAATCCAACAGGCCGAAAACTTTGAAGAAATGGAACATCTTCAGGGTGTCTGGGCGAAATGATATATACATCATTCCACAGAGGAAGACACACATAAACGCAATGCCTATTGTGCCTATTTTAAGCCATGTCCTTTTAGAGCTCGAAGTCATTGTTTACATCTTATTTATTACGCTGAATGACATAATCCAGATAGGCCTTCAGAGAGGTACGAATTGCTTCATCCTTAACCGACTCATCCAAATATTTCAACGCTTCCTGATGATAGTCTTCCATTCGCTTTTCAGCATATTCTATACCACCCGAACGCTTGGTAAACTCCACCAAAACGGCGATTTCATCGGCATTAATGGTACCTGCCTTTACTTTCTTGGCTAAAGTCATCATCGACTCATACTGGGGATTATTGTTCAGGGCATAGATAACAGGAAGAGTCAACTTTCCCTCAGCCATATCATTGCCCGTAGGCTTGCCAATCTCCTTGGAGTCGTAATAATCGAAGATATCATCACGAATCTGGAACATGATACCCAGATTCTGACCAAAAAGGCTGGCCTTACGCACTTCATCATCTGACGCACCAGCAGAAAGAGCGCCAATGGCAGCACACGACTCAAAGAGAGCAGCTGTTTTCTGCTTGATAACATCATAATAGACATCCTCGGAAATAGCTTCATTACGGATGTTTGACAACTGCAGTATCTCGCCGGAAGCCAGAGTACGGCCTAACTGAGCCAAATTCCTGATAATCTGTTGATTATTGGTATGTGAAACATAGAGAAGAGCGGTAGACAAAATGAAATCACCTACCAGAATAGCAGCCTTATTATTATAGGTGGCATTTACCGATGCCTGACCGCGACGTTCCTCACTCTCATCCACAACATCATCATGGACCAAAGAGGCAGTATGAAGCAATTCAAGACCAATGGCGGAATTCTGAGTCAACTCAGTAACCCCTCCATAGTTCTTTGCTATCAACAACATCAGAATAGGACGCATACGCTTACCACCACGCTGACGAATATGGGAAAGAATGTTTGATAGTAAACCATCTCCATGAGTCAACGACTCATTGAAGAGTACAACAAACTCCTGCAATTCGCGTTCTATAGGTTGTTTAATAAGCGATAATTGGTCCATTTTTAGAATTTTGCTACAAAATTACAGAAAATATCCTTATATGAATAATTTTTTTAGTAATTTTACACGAAAATTCTGAATATAGTATGGAGAAACTCTTTTTACTCGATGCTTATGCCCTGATTTACAGGTCGTACTACGCATTTATCAAGAACCCTCGAATCAACTCGAAAGGACTCAACACCTCAGCCATTATCGGCTTTGTAAATACCCTTCAAGAGGTCATCGAAAAGGAACAACCAAAATACTTAGGTGTTGCCTTCGATCCTCACGGTCCTACCTTTCGTAGCGAAAAGTTCCCTGCGTATAAAGCACAACGTGAAGCCACACCCGAGGATATCCGTAAGGCAGTACCTATCATCAAGGATCTGTTGGCTGCCTATCGCATTCCCGTGCTTCAAGTCGATGGTTACGAGGCAGATGATGTGATAGGTACATTATCAAAAAAGGCTGATTCCATCGATGGTATTCAGACCTTCATGCTCACACCAGATAAAGACTATGGACAATTGGTCACAGAGAAAGTGTCCATCTACCGTCCTCGTCATGGTGGTGGCTATGAAGTGATGGGTCCAAAGGAGGTCTGTGAGAAGTACGGCATTTCTAAAACAGCCCAAGTCATCGACCTTTTGGCACTCATGGGTGACTCTGCCGATAACTTCCCGGGGTGTCCTGGTGTGGGAGAAAAGACTGCCACGAAACTCATCAATGACTTCAACTCGGTAGAAGAACTCTTAAAACGAACAGATGAGTTGAAAGGAGCATTGAAGAAAAAAGTGGAAGAGCACGTGGACGATATTCAGATGTCATACTTCCTCGCCACCATCTGCACCGAGGTACCCATCGACTTGAATCTTGAAGATTTGGTTCTTCAATCACCCGACGAGGAAAAACTAACTGCTCTCTTCGCTGAACTCGAGTTTAAGTCGCTCACCAACCGAGTTCTTAAAAAAGTTGAAAAGAAACCAAAAACTGATAATTTTGAGCTCTCTCTCTTTGCAGAATTTGCGCCCGAGGGTACAGTTGAGTCAGATTTTTCGAATTTTGAGACCCTTAAAACGACTTCTCACGAATACAAACTCGTTGAAAATGAGGAAGAAATGCGAAAAATTTGTGATTTTTTCTTGACAAATGAATTTCTCGTTCTAGATACGGAGACCACTTCAACGTCAGCAATCGATGCAGAATTGGTAGGTTTGAGCTTCTCTGTGGAAGAACACAAGGCATTTTATGTACCCGTTCCAGCTAATCGTGAAGAAGCGTTGCAAATTGTTAATATCTTTAAACCTCTCTACGAAGACCCAAAAATCTTAAAGGTTGGACAAAATCTGAAGTACGATCTCGAGGTGCTAAGAAATTATGACATCCATCTCGATGGTCCGATGTGGGACACCATGATTGCCCATTACCTCATCCAACCAGAGTTGCGACACAACATGGACTACATGGCAGAGATTTATCTGAACTATCAGACTGTACATATTGACGAACTGATAGGTCCAAAAGGAAAAAATCAAAAATCCATGCGCGACCTCCTACCCTCTCAAGTTTACGAATATGCTTGCGAGGATGCCGACATCACCCTGCAACTGAAAAACAAGTTGGAACCTGAGTTGAAGAAGTACGAATGCGAAGACCTCTTCTATAATATAGAGATGCCATTGATGCCGGTTTTGGCTGAAATGGAGATGAACGGTGTTTGTCTGGATACAGATTCCCTGAGCGAAACGTCAAGAATTTTGACAGAACGTATGAACGAGATTGAGAAGAGAATCTATGAACTGGCTGGTCAGTCATTCAATATTGCTTCTCCCAAACAGGTAGGTGAAATACTCTTCGATAAACTCAAGATTGTAGAGAAAGCCAAGAAAACCAAGACAGGGCAATACGTCACGAGTGAAGAAGTACTTCAGCAACTGAAGAACAAGCATGAGATTGTGGCTGACATTCTGGAATACAGAGGGTTAAAGAAACTCATTGGTACCTATATCGAGGCCCTTCCAAAGCTGATTAACCACAAAACTGGACATATTCACACCTCATTTAACCAGACTGTAACAGCCACAGGACGCCTTTCTTCCTCCGACCCCAACCTACAGAATATCCCCATTCGAGGCGAGGACGGAAAAGAGATACGTAAAGCATTTATTCCTGAGCCAGGATGTCTGTTCTTCTCTGCTGACTACAGCCAGATTGAACTACGTGTAATGGCTCATCTGTCGAAAGATGAAAACATGATTCGTGTGTTCAGCGAAGGCAAAGATCTGCACGCTGCAACTGCTGCCAACATCTACAAAAAGCCTATCGAAGAGGTTACTCGCGACGAGCGAACAAAGTCGAAACGAGCCAACTTCGGTATTATATATGGTATTACCGTATTTGGTCTTGCCGAGCGTTTGGACATCCCTCGCGATGAAGCTAAGATGCTGATAGACGGCTACTTCCAGACCTTCCCACAAGTACAAGACTACATGGAACAGTCGAAGGAGATAGCTCGCAAACAAGGCTACGTTACTACCCTATTCGGTCGTCGCCGCTACCTGCCAGACATCAACTCACAGAACGCTACCGTACGCGGTTTTGCTGAACGAAATGCCATCAACGCCCCGATTCAGGGCACCGCTGCTGATATTATTAAGGTGGCCATGATTCGCATCTTCAATCGCTTCAAGGCCGAGAACATCAAGAGCAAGATGATTCTTCAGGTACACGACGAACTCAACTTCTCAGTTTATCCTGAGGAAAAAGAAAAGGTAGAGCACATCGTCCTAGAAGAAATGCAGAACGCTATGAGTCTCGCTGTACCCCTCGTTGCCGATAGTGGCTTTGGAAAAAACTGGCTTGAAGCGCATTAAATGAATGAAAATTTGGCTAATTCGCTTAATTGCACTACCTTTGCACCCAGTTTATAAACGTTTATAGAAGAAAATGGCATTAAAATGTGG
>CAZIKA010000083.1:0-11066 GCA_964539705.1 uncultured Prevotella sp.
CGAAGAACTCACGCACAGCACCCACGATGATTAGGATCATGGCGTAGCCGATACCGTTGCCCACACCATCGAGGAATGAAGGCCAGGGTTTGTTCTGCATGGCAAACGCCTCCAGACGTCCCATGAGGATACAGTTCGTAATAATCAGACCTACATATACTGAGAGCTGTACGCTAACATCATAGACGAAAGCCTTCAGAATCTGAGAGACGATAGTTACCAGCGCTGCTACGACCACCAGCTGCACCACGATACGGATGCGGTTAGGAATGGTGTTGCGAAGGATAGAGATAATCACATTGGCAAAAGCCGTAATCACCGTAACGGCAAGTCCCATCACGATGGCAGGCTTCAACTGACTGGTCACAGCCAAGGCCGAGCAGATACCCAGCACCTGCACCAGTATAGGATGATCGAGGTTCAACGGATTGGTGAAAGCCTCTTTATTTTGTTTACTAAATAATGCCATATTAAAATTTAAAAATTAAAGAATTTAAAAATTAAAATATTACTCGCTGAGCAAGAAATCCTTGTAATTAGCCAACTTCTCCTGCAGCATCTTACTCACAGCCGTAGAAGTTACGGTAGCACCAGTAACGGCATCCACCGTAGTCTCGTTGTTGACGGCTTTCTCAACAGAGAGGGCAATGGCATCACCTTCAGCAGCAAAAATCTTCTTGCCCTGGAACTTAGCCTGCCAGTCGGCATTATCCTTGATCTCTGCACCAAGACCTGCCGTCTCGCTCTCGTGGTTGAAGTAGGCACCATAGACGGTGTTCTTGTCACTGTCGATAGCCAGGAAACAGCTGATGCCGCCCCACATGCCCTGTCCCTTCAAGGGGAGCACATACTTCACATCACCATTCTCAAGTGTGCAGACATAGACTTTCTGAGCCTCGTCGAACTTCACAATCTTCTCGTAAGTAGCATGAGCCTCTTCATCGCTCAAGCCACGCAGGTTCAGCGAATTCAGAATCTGCTTCTCTGTATCAAGTGCCACGTTAGCGTCCTGCTTCTCCTTCAATGAAGAAGATACGAAAGCCAGCAAGAAAGCCACGATGAGCACCAGAATCGTACTATATATAATAATGTACGTGTTGCTGTTTGTATTCAGTTTCATTTGGTACCTCCTCTCTTCATACGTTTTGAAATATTACGGTCAACCACGAAGTAGTCGATGGCAGGTGCAAACATATTCATCAGCAGGATAGCCAGCATCATGCCCTCGGGGAAACCTGGGTTCATCACGCGAACCACGATGGCTACAACACCTATCATGAAACCGTAAATCCACTTACCACACTCCGTACGGCATGAGGTAACAGGATCGGTAGCCATAAACACGGCACCGAAGCAGAAACCACCCAGAGCTATGTGCTCATACCAGTGGATTGGTGTCATGTCCAAGTTCTCGAACAGTAATCCCATCACGATGCCACCGGCAAAGACGCTCAGCATCGTCTTCCAAGAAGCGATACCCGTGCAAAGCAGAATAACGGCACCAATGGCGATGGCAATAACAGAGGTCTCACCAATAGAACCAGGAATCAAACCATAAACGGCATCCATCGAGAAGGTGTACTCGCTGAGGTTAGCCAGCGGTGTGGCACCAGAGAAACCATCGGCCACCTGACCACCAAAACCGAAGATAGGACTATCAGCAATCCAAGCCTGGTCGCCCGTCATCTTCTGAGGATATGCAAAGAAGAGGAAGGCACGAGCCAGCAAGGCGGGGTTGAAGATATTCATACCCGTGCCGCCGAAAATCTCCTTACCAAGAATAACTGCGAAAGCAACGGCAATAGCCAGCATCCACAGAGGCAGGTTCACAGGAACAATCAGGGGAATCAGAATACCTGATACGAGGTAACCCTCCTGAATCTCCTCGCCCTTCCACTGAGCCCAGGCAAACTCGATGCCCAGACCAACGGCATAGGAAACAACAATCTTGGGCAGTACTGCCATCATACCGAAGAGGAACATATCCATAAAGGATGCGTCGATGCCCGATGCGATAGCATTCTGATAACCAACATTATACATACCAAAGAGTAAAGCAGGCATCAAAGCGATAACCACCATACTCATAATACGCTTCGAATCGATAGCATCGTGGATATGGACACCCTTCTTCGCTGTTGTATTAGGTACGAAGAGGAAGGTTTCAAAACCATCGAAGAGGCTACGGAAAGCGTGCAGCTTGCCTTCCTTCTCGAAGGAGGGCTTCAGCTTATCGAGATAATTTCGTAATGCTTTCATTTAAATTAAACATTAAAGATTAAACATTAAAATTAAGCATTCTCTTTACGGAGGTTATTCAACCCCTCACGAACAATGCGCTGGAGTTCCAGCTTCGAAGAGTCTACAAACTCTGCCAGAGCAAAGTCTTCTGGAGATACTTCATAGATACCCAGTTGCTCCATCTTATCGATGTCGCCGGCAATGATGGCCTTGATGAGGTATTCACCATAGATATCCATTGGCAGCACCTTGTCGTACTCGCCACTCATAATCATGTGGCGCTCGCCACCCTTTACACGGGCATCCAGAGCGTACTCTTTCTTACCGAAAAGCCAAGAGAAATAGCTACGGTTCACAGAGAACTGACCGAAGCGGGGCATAATCCAACCCAGCATCTCGTTATTGTCATCGCCCTCGGGAATCACGGTAATCTCGCTGCTATGTGCACCAAGGAAACCATCCTTAGAAGTAATGGTACCCGTGAGCACGTTACCATTAATAATACGCACGGAGTGGTCAGCATCGTAGCTGTTGCTCAGAAGCGTAGAAAGCTCCTCGCCTACCAGCATATCCACGTAGCATGGCTTCTTCACCTCGCTACCGCAGAGAGCAACGGTACGGGTCAGATTTACCTTACCCGTATTCAGCAGACGACCAATGAACAACACAACGGAAGGATCGCCGATAGTCCATACCACCTCTCCCTTGTTTACTGGGTCGATGTTATTGACCTGTACGCCTACGTTACCTGCAGGACACTTACCCTTGAAAACATTGTACTCCAAGTTGTCAAAAGTTGAGAGTTCTGAAAGGAGAGAAGAATTCTCACCAAAGCCCACATAGGTCTTCGCAATCTTTGAAAGTGCAATAAGACCTGTCTGGAAGTCAGCAACCTGACCCTTCACCTCGAACTCGAAGCTACCAGCCAGAGGCTTGTCGCGCAATGCTGATACGAAGATAGCCTTCGGCATCACAGAAGGATTGGTGGAGATAGCGTAAGGCAGCTGGTTGATATAACCAAAGAGACCAGCTTCGAGGAGGGCGTCAACGACAGCCTTGCCGTCCATCTTCGTCACATCCTTCTTACCAAAATCCACATACTGCTGCTCAGCGTCGGCTTCCACCTTCACGCAAAGCACCTTACGACGTTCGCCACGCTCCACAGCAGTAACCTTACCGCTGACAGGAGAGGCAAAACGAACTTCGGGATAGAGCTTGTTTACGAACAAAGCATCCCCGGCTTTGACAACGTCACCCTCGCGGACCACAACCTTGGGCGTAACGCCCTCAAAATCGTCAGGCACCAAAGCAAAATGCCCGTTCGATTTGAGGTTCAGTTTCGTTTCCTCAGCTTTTCCTTGAAGGTGAATGTCTAAGCCTTTACGTAGCCTAATAACATTTGCCATATCAAATAAAATTGGTTTGATTGTTCCTTTTGGCTTGCAAAATTAATAAAAATTAGGCTAAAAGAAAAGAAAAAGAAAGGAAAAACACGGTATTCGAAACTTTTGTATTAAATTTGCACGTAATTTTATGGCATTATGTCAATAATTGCCAACTGGAATTGACAGAAGAGGTGAAGAAACTCAAGCATATCATCAACTGGACGATATGGAGCCTGATGGCTCTGTACGTACTTGTGTTGGTATTGATTCACCTCCCCTCCACCCAGCGTTTCATAGGCCGACAAGTATCAGAAACGCTTTCCGAGGTGTTAGGCACCGATGTCAGCATCGACCGTGTGGAACTGGGATTCCTTAACCGCATCATCCTTGATGACGTGACGATGCTCGACCAAGAGAACAAGGAGATGCTTCGCGTAGGCCGACTGTCGGCAAAGATAGACCTACTGCCTCTTGTCAACGGCAAAATCTCCATTTCATCGGCACAACTCTTCGGAGCTCATGCACAGTTCTATAAAGCCGACTCGTTGGCTATTCCCAATTATCAGTTTGTGCTCGACTCGCTGAGTTCCAACGACTCGACAAGCAATAGTGCTTTGAACCTGCGTATCAACTCGCTCATCATACGCCACTCAAGCGTATCCTACGATCAATACGACATCCCAGAGACCCCAAAACAATTCAACCTCAAGCATTGGAAGCTCAACGACATCAGCGCACATGCCATCGTGAAGAGCTTACATGAGGATTCTATCAACGTCAACATCAAACGTCTGGCTTTCAATGAGAAAGCAGGCCTCAAGGTCAACCGTCTCTCGCTATGGGTGGAAGCCAATCCCAATCATGCCCGACTGAAGGATTTCAGACTTCAGACACCAGGCTCCGACATTGGCATCGACTCCATTCATGCGACCTATGACAAAGACCGATTTGAAGACACTTTCAGATACCAGGCCTTTGTCAACGTACCCAGATTGTCAGCAAAGGATTTTGCATGTTTCCTGCCCAGCCTCAATGCTTTCACACAACAATTCGCCGTCAAGACAGAGGTCAACGGCTCTCTCAACGATATCAGTTGCAAGTATCTGACCGTATCGTCTGACGACCAATCCCTGGAAATACAGGCAAGGGGAGATATCAGCAACCTGAGACAACAGCCAATATGGTCTGTCAAAGCCTCTCATATTGACATCAGTTCACAACTGATGAGCCAATGCAAGCAAGCCTTCAATGAAATACCCGATGAGGTGATGCGACTTGGCGACATTCACGTTGACGGCGTTTCGGAAAAGACAAACGACGGAAAGACAGACACCTATGCCAATATCCGAACAGACATCGGCAATGGAACGCTACGTCTGGCCATCAACCAGGACAACCGGTTTGACGCCACTATCGACACGAAGTCATTCAATCTGGGAAAACTCATCGACAACAACGACTTAGGCAATATTGCGACGCAAATCAACATCAGAGGAACCAAGGATGACATCACCGCTGAGGGTGCTGTCGACCTGTTTGAATACAAGTCGTATCCCTATCAGAATATCGCCCTCAACGGCAATTATAAGCAAGACAACGTCAGCGGCAAGCTAAGAATCAACGACCCTAATATCCAGGCCGAACTGGAAGGCGAGTTGCATAAGAGCATCCGCTCCACTATCAAACTCATCGGACATATCAAGGACTTCAAGCCCCGTGCGCTGAACCTGTCCGACAAATGGGGCGACTCACGGTTCTCTGCTCATCTTAGTGTCGATTTCATTGCCAGCGACCTCAACGATGCCGAGGGTGATATCAGCCTGAACAACTTCGAGATGCACGCCAATGACTCCATTGGCGATTATTACCAACTGGAGAATCTCAACATCCATTCGGGTTACGAAGAAGGCATCCACTTTGTAAGACTCGAAGGCGACATGGGCGAGGCTGAGATTCAGGGCGACTTCGACTGGCAGACGCTTCCTCAGAGTTTTATCAACTACACGGCATCGCGACTCCCTACCCTGCCCAATCTCCCTAAGGCGACAAAGGCTACCGACAACAACTTCATTGTCAACCTCCAAATCAACGATGCCGACTGGATACAAAAGCTATTGGGCATTGCCATCAGTTTCGAGCGTCCTTTGACACTCCACGCTGCCGTTGACGACCAAGCCAACCTATTAGATATAGAAGGTACGCTACCCAAGTTCACCTATAATGGTAGCCAGTATCAGGATCTGCTCGTCAATATCGGCACTAAGGGCAATAGCACCAACTATCTGGCTAATGTCACAAAGGTGATGGAAGAAGGCGATCTGATGAATCTGGAGCTAGAAGGTGAGGCAGCCGACAATAACATCTCAGCCATCTTCCGCTGGAATCAGTCAAACATCCTGGAACCTGAGAATGCCATGAACGGCACCATCAACACCGTTACCCAGCTGTATTCCAATGACCAGAACATCCCTGAAGCCCACATCCGCATACTGCCTTCCGAGATGACCATCAGAGAAAAGCCCTGGATTCTGGAGCCTTGCAACATCTACTATTCAGAGAAAAGACTCTTGGTAGACCATTTCTCGCTCAGTCACCAGCGTCAGCATCTCTATATCGACGGTATAGCCTCCAATTCCCCTGCCGAGTCAATCTCTATAGACATGAAAGACCTTGATGTGGCATACATTCTGGATCTAGTCGACTTCCATTCCGTTGACTTCGATGGTTTAGCTACAGGCACAGTAAAAGCCTCGCAGGTGTTTGGTGATTTCAATGCCAGTGCTGACTTGACTGTCGATCAGTTCAAATTCCAGTCAGGACGAATGGGTACACTACTGGCCAGAGCCGAGTGGAACATTGACGCCCAGCAGATTGACATTGAGGCGATAGCCGATAACGGTCCTGATTCTCAAACATTTATCAAAGGCTACGTATCACCGGTAAGAAGCGACCTCATGCTCGACATCACTGCCGATGGTACGAGTATCGAGTTCTGCAAGTCGTTCACCAGCTCATTCCTCAGCGATGTTTCCGGTAATGCTCATGGACACGTCATCTTGGCAGGACCATTAGGCGAGCTCAACCTAACGGGCGAGATTGTTGCCAACGGACAAACCACCGTCACAGCCCTCAACACCACCTATACCCTGCCCCAAGACACCATCACGCTAAAGCCCAACGACATCCAGTTCAACCATTGTGTCATCAAAGATCGTGAGGGTCAGACGGGTTATGTTGCAGGCCATATCCGTCACGATAGCTTCTCGGACTTCACCTTCGACATAGATATTGAGGGTGAGAACCTTCTGGCATACGACTTCCCCGATTTCGAAGAAGGAAGCATCGTCTGCGGAACGGTTTACGTTACCGGCTCTGCCAATATCCACGGACACCCTGGCGAGGTGACTATCAATTGCTACGTCACCCCTGAGGCCCGTTCTACATTCGCCTATAATGCCACCAACCCTGATGCCATCAGCAATCAGGAGTTTATCACATGGGGCAACGATACCGAAAACACGAAGAAAAAGAAAGAGGAGAGCGTGCATGAGTCATTGGCCACATCAACCAATATCTACATCAACTTCAATATCAACGCCACACCCACCAGCACACTTCGCATCCTGATGGATGCCACTACCAACGACTACGTAACGCTCAACGGTACTGGTAACATCAAAGCCAATTTCTATAACAAAGGCCCGTTCACCATGTTCGGCACCTATACCGTAGAACGAGGCACCTACGGCATCACTATCCAGAATATCATCAAGAAGAGCTTCAACTTCCAGAACGGAGGCTCTATTGTCTTTGGTGGCGACCCATTCAACGCCAATCTCAACCTACAGGCACAATATACCGTCAATGGTGTGTCGCTCTCCGACCTGAACCTGGGTAGTTCTTTCAATAATAATACGGTACGCGTGAACTGTCTGATGAACATCACCGGCACACCAGGTGCTCCACGTGTGGACTTTGATTTCGAACTGCCTACCGTCAATGCCGAAGAAAACCAGATGATACGCTCCGTTATCAGTAGCGAACAGGAGATGAACCAGCAGGTGCTCTATCTGTTGGGTATCGGTCGTTTCTATACTCAGGGTGCCAACAACGCCCAGTCGCAGGAATACGGACAGACTCAGCTTGCTATGCAGTCGTTCCTCTCGGGCACAGTATCATCACAGATCAACGAGGTGCTGTCGCAAGTCATCAATTCCAACGACTGGAACTTCGGTGCCAATATATCTACCGGCAACGAGGGGTGGCATAATGCCGAATACGAAGGACTTGTCAGCGGACGAATGCTCAACAACCGCCTACTTATCAACGGACAGTTTGGCTATCGTGATAACGCCACCCAGGCTACGCCTTCGTTCATCGGCGACTTCGATATCCAGTACCTGCTCAACCGCAATGGAAACCTGGCAGTGAAAGTCTATAATCAGACCAACGACCGCTACTTCACCCGTTCATCGCTCAACACACAGGGCGTGGGTCTGATTATGAAGAAAGACTTCAACGGCATTCGCGACCTGTTCAATCTGACAAAAAAGACCTATTGACTTTTCTTGGCACGGATTTTGCTCTTTCGCATATCGGAATTAAAAATAACAACAAGAAGATATGCAAAAAGGTAACATCGGGGTTACAACTGAGAACATCTTCCCCGTCATCAAAAAGTTTCTCTATAGCGATCAAGAGATTTTCCTGCGTGAGATGGTATCTAATGCCGTTGACGCTACTCAGAAGTTGAAGACCCTCAAGGAAAAGGGCGAATACAAAGACGAACTGGGCGACCTGACCGTTCGTGTAAGTCTGGATACTGACAAGGGCACCATCACCATCAGCGATCATGGTATCGGCATGACTGAGGAGGAGATTGACAAGTACATCAATCAGATTGCCTTCTCAGGCGTTACCGACTTCCTCGAGAAATATAAGGACAACGCCAACAATATCATCGGACACTTCGGTCTGGGCTTCTACTCTTCCTTCATGGTTTCTAAGAAGGTAGAGATTATCACCAAGTCTTGGAAGGAAGGTTCAAAGGCTGTGAAATGGAGCTGTGATGGCAGTCCTGCCTATGAGATTGACGATGCTGAGCGTGCAGACCACGGTTCGGATATCATCCTCTATATCGACGATGATTCGAAGGAGTTCCTCGATAAGAACAAGCTGGAGCAGTTGCTCAACAAATACTGCAAGTTCCTGCCTGTGCCCGTAGCCTTCGGCAAGAAGCAGGAGTGGTCTAAGGAAGAGAGCAAGATGGTAGACACCGCCGAGGATAACATTATTAATAATGTGGCTCCACTGTGGACGTCGACTCCGTCGACGCTGAAGGACGAGGACTACAAGTCATTCTATCGTACCCTCTACCCCATGCACGACGAGCCTCTGTTCTGGATTCACCTGAATGTTGACTATCCCTTCAACCTCACGGGTATCCTCTACTTCCCTCGCATCAAGAACTCGCTGGAGCTGCAGAAGAACAAGATTCAGCTCTACTGCAACCAGGTATTCGTGACTGACCAGGTAGAGGGCATCGTACCTGAGTTCCTGACCCTGCTTCATGGTGTCATCGACTCACCCGACATCCCCCTGAACGTATCTCGTAGCTATCTGCAGAGCGACCGTGAGGTAAAAAAGATTTCCACATATATCACTAAGAAGGTATCAGACCGCTTGAAGGCTATCTTCAACGAGGACCGCAAGGCCTATGAGGAGAAATGGGACGACCTGAAGCTCTTCATCAACTACGGCATCCTAACCGAGGAGAATTTTTATGACCGTGCAAAGGACTTCTCTCTGTTCAAGGATACAGAGGGTAAGTACTTCACCTTCGACGAGTATAAGACCCTCATCGAGGCTGCCCAGAAGGATAAGGACGGTAACCTCATCTATCTCTATGCCACTAACAAGGACGACCAGTACTCTTACATCAAGGCCGCTCAGGACAAGGGCTACAGCGTACTGCTCTTCGACGGACAGCTCGACGTGCCCTGCATCCAGACCCTGGAGCAGAAGTTCGAGAAGAGTCGCTTCACTCGTGTGGATGCTGACACCGTGGACCATCTGATTCAGAAAGAGGACACACCCAAGACCGACCTGAGTGACAACGAGCGTGACAATCTGTCAGCCGTGTTCCAGAGTCAGATGCCAAAGCTCGACAAGGCTGAGTTCATCGTTGAGGTCAATGCTCTCGGCGCTGAACAGCGTCCTGTAGTCATCACCCAGAACGAGTGGATGCGCCGTATGAAGGAGATGAGTCGTTATCAGAGTGGCATGGGCTTCTACGGTCAGATGCCTGACACCTTCAACATCGTGCTGAACAGTGATCACCGTCTGATTAAGGATGTTCTTTCAACTTTCAACTCTCAACTTTCAACTGAACTCCAGCCCATCGAGAGCGAGATCAAGGGTCAGGAGGCCCGTCTGGCTGCCCTGAACCAGCAGACAGAGGGTAAGAAGCCTGAGGAGATCTCACAGGAAGTGAAGGACGATAAGGCCAACACCCAGAAAGCTATCGACGAGCAGAAAGACAAGAAGCAGAACGTTATCAACGGCTTTGCTGTTAATAACGACATCGTTCATCAGCTCATCGACCTTGCTCTGCTTCAGAACGGTATGCTAAAGGGCGAAGCATTGGATAAATTCCTGCAGCGCAGCGTTGAACTTATCAAGTAGACATTACAAAATAAGCATCTTTCATAGGGGACGGGAGTTATTCCGCCCCCTTTCTTTGGTATAAAACAAAAATTTTTCTCCCCTTTTTTAGGTATTTTCCCGATGATTTTGTAACTTTGCAGCCACGAAACAATAATCACTATTTTAAAATAGGTAACAATGATTTATTCTAAGGAAGTTGAAAACATGTGCGTTGTGGCCAAAGGCCCCAACCACGGTCCTGCTCCCATCCCCGAAGAGGGCAAGTGGATTCAGGCCAAAGAGATCAAGGACATTTCGGGCTATACCCACGGTATTGGCTGGTGCGCTCCTCAGCAGGGTGCTTGTAAGCTGAGCCTGAACGTGAAGGACGGCGTTATTCAGGAGGCTCTTGTTGAGACCATCGGTTGCACCGGTATGACTCACTCAGCTGCTATGGCTTCTGAGATTCTGCCTGGTAAGACCATCCTCGAGGCTCTGAACACTGACCTCGTTTGCGACGCTATCAACACCGCTATGCGCGAGTTGTTCCTGCAGATCGTTTACGGACGTACACAGAGTGCTTTCTCTGAGGGCGGTCTCGTAATCGGTGCTGGTTTGGAAGACCTGGGTAAGGGTCTGCGTTCACAGACTGGTACACTCTATGGCACTGTTGCTAAGGGTACCCGTTACCTGGAGCTGACCGAGGGTTACATCACCAAGCAGTTCCTGGATAAGGACAATCAGGTTTGCGGCTACGAGTACGTTCACCTGGGCAAGATGATGGAAGCCATCAAG
>CAZIKA010000084.1:0-11065 GCA_964539705.1 uncultured Prevotella sp.
ACGGTTTCAAGAAGGAGATGGACGAGAACGGCTGGGATTACGGTAAGGACAACGAAGAACTCTTCGAGTTGGCTATGCACCCCGAGCAGTATCGTGCTTTCAAGAGCGGACAGGCTAAGAAGCAGTTCCTGGCTGACCTCCAGAAGGCTAAGGATGCTAAGTTAGGCTCAAAGATGAGCGCTGAGGAGTTGGCTGCCTTCAAGCACGCCAAGGCTGATGCACTGGTTTGTCCTTCTGCCGGACAGATCTTCTATGAGTTCAACGGCGAGGGTGAGTGCGCTCCATGCTTAGAGCCGTTTATCGGACAGAAATATGAAGAGGGTCAGACCTTCTGCTACCTGATGGAGAAGTGGGGCGAGATAGTTCCCATCCCCGCTGCACTGGGTGGTAAGCTTGTTGAAGTTAATGCTAAGCAGGGCGCAAAGGTTCGCAAGGGCGATGTGCTCGCTTGGATTGAAAGAAGTGAAAAATAAATAATAAAGGCTGAGCAATTGCTCAGCCTTTTTATTTTCGTTATATCGTTATCACGTTATTACGTTATAACGCTCATAATTAAGAGTAGAGCTTTTCTTTCTGCTCCTTGATAGCTTCATCGTAGATATAGTCATCATAGCTCATCAGCTTGTCGATGGTACCCTTTGGCGTTAGCTCGATGATACGATCGGCTACAGTGTTGATGAACTCGTGGTCGTGAGAAGCAAAGAGGATATTTCCCTTAAACTGAATCAGGTTGTTGTTGAAAGCCTGAATAGACTCCAGGTCGAGGTGGTTCGTAGGCGTGTCGAGAATCAGGCAGTTAGCATTCTTCAGCTGCATACGGGCAATCATACAACGCATCTTCTCACCTCCTGAGAGCACATTCACGTGCTTCAGCACATCCTCTTCCTTAAAGAGCATACGACCCAGGAACGATTTCATCGTTACTTCATTACCTGGTCCCCACTGTGAAAGCCAGTCAACCAGATTCATCTCGCTCTGGAAGAAATCGGTATTGTCGAGTGGGAGATAGGCTGTGGTAATCGTAACGCCCCACTTGTAAGTACCAGCCTGAGCCTCGCGATTACCATTGATAATCTCGAAGAGAGCCGTCATAGCCTTGGGGTTGTGAGAGAGGAATACGGTCTTCTGACCCTTCTCGATGGTGAAGTTCACATTGTCGAACAGCACGGTGCCATCGGCATCAACAGCCTTCAGTCCTTCTACCTCCAAAATCTGAGTACCTGGTTCGCGCTCCATCTGGAAGATGATGCCAGGATATTTTCGTGTTGACGGTGTAATCTCCTCAACATTAAGTTTTTCGAGCATCTTCTTTCGAGAAGTCGTCTGTTTTGATTTTGCCACGTTGGCAGAGAAGCGACGGATGAATTCCTCCAACTGCTTACGCTTTTCCTCAGCCTTCATCTTCTGGTTCTGAGCCTGACGCAGAGCCAACTGAGAAGACTCGTACCAGAACGAGTAGTTACCTGAGAAGAGGGTCACCTTACCGAAGTCAATATCTACGGTCTGTGTAGAAACGGCGTCGAGGAAGTGACGGTCGTGACTGACTACGAGTACACACTGCTCCAGTCCGCTGAGGTATTCCTCCAACCACTGCACGGTGTCCAGGTCGAGGTCGTTGGTGGGCTCGTCGAGCAACAGGTTGTCGGGGTGTCCGAAGAGGGCCTTGGCCAGCATCACGCGCACCTTCTCGTTGTTTGAAATATCAGACATCTGACTATAGTGTACGTCCTCCTTGATGCCTAGATTCTGCAACAGTTGTGCAGCCTCACTCTCAGCCTCCCAACCGTTCATCTCGGCAAAAGCCATCTCCAGTTCGGCAGCGCGAACGCCGTCCTCCTCAGTCATCTCGTCCTTTGCATACAGAGCCTCGCGCTCCTTCATGTTCTGCCACAGAGGCTGATGTCCCATCAGCACGGTGTTCATCACCGAGTATTCATCATATTTGAAGTGGTCCTGCTCCAGCACGCTCATACGCTCGCCGGGCAGCATCTCTATGGTTCCCTTGTTGGGTTCCAGCTCGCCGCTGATGGCACGCAACAGCGTAGACTTGCCTGCGCCGTTGGCACCGATAATACCATAAATGTTTCCACTCGTAAACTTCAGGTTCACATCCTTGTAGAGAACCTTTTTACCAAATTGAATCGCCAGATTCGTTACTGTAATCATCTCGTTTTATCCTTCTATTTTTCTTAGCGGGTGCAAAGGTACGAATAAGTGAGCGAAAAACCAAATATATTTGGGTTTTTCCGAACGAGAGTACTTTTACCGTCGGAATTTGACGCTACGCGTCTTGCCGCTGACGTTCCATGTGGCAATATAGAGGCCCTGCGGATGCGATGCCATAGGGTAGTGCTCGTCGGCACGGAAGATGCCCACCAATCGGCCTGATGCATTGTAGATGCGTACAGGGAAGATGAGTTCTGCAGGGGTCTCAGAGCCGAAGTGTAGCGTCTTGGTCTGCTGGTTATATGCCAGCGCATATTCAGCAGGCTCGTGATAAGCCATCACACCAGAAGGTATGGTGTCGACGGGAATGGTGTCTGGAGCGATGGTATCGGTAGGAATCGTGTCGACGGGAATGGTGTCGGTAGGAATCGTGTCGACGGGTTCGACGGGCAGGGCACTGGTTGGCTGCAGGAGCCACATACGATTGGTACTGGTGCCGTTTTTGGCATCGTTGGTATAGCTCAGAATCTGGGTGAAGTCATTATTGCTGCCACCGTTTAGATTGGCGATGTGCTGTGTGTGTACGTTGAGCAGGTTGTAATAGCCATCGGTGCCCTGGGGAATGAAGTCCCACATCTGTGCCTCGCTATGCTCGTCCGATTCCACTGCATTCAACTGCGTACCCACATTTGTCGTTGCCGTAGAGGTTCCTTGTGTGGGATCGTTGAGTGCCAGTCCACTTTCGCGATTGATGATGGCATAGTGATCGCCGTTCTTACGAATCTGCCATTCCTGACTCTCGCGTCCGTCGGTCTGAGTATATTGCACAATCTTGTTGTCTTGTACATCCATTGCCTTGCGGGTCTTGGCGTTGACAATGCAATAATAGAAGTCTTCGGGCTCGAAAGGAGGTGTGGGCTCGACGGGTTTCTTGGAATAAAATGCATTTAATAAATAGTTGCAATGTTCTGTGATAAATGACTTTAAATCAGAGATATACTGGTCGTATGATGAATACAGTACTACCTCATGGTACATCTTGCGATTGATGCCCCATCTTTGGTAGTTCAACTCTTGCGACTGGCTGAGCAGGGCGCTCAGACTATCTACGTTTGCCTGCATAAAATCCACCAGTCCGCTATCCAATAGCTCCTTGTAGCGCGTGTAGACAGCCTTCTGAAACCAAGGGTCTTCCCACATACGTGTCACCCAAACCTTAGAACCGTTGTAGGCGATGTTAGCCATCAGTTGATTGACGGTACTCTGCAGTCTCATATCGTTTTGTACACGATGGTCGTTGTTGTAGGCGATGTCATAGTCCCACAGAGGTCCCCAGAAAAGTCGCTGGTCGCCTTTCTCCTTGTAGCAGTAGGTGCTCCAGAAACCGTCGATGTTGGCACTGATCTCTGTGCAGAGATACCAGTTGATGAGTGAGACAGTATCGACGAAAGCCCTATATCCGGTTTCCTTATTGGTGAAGTTCTCGGAAAAGAGTGAAGGCTCGAACGTGTTATTGATGTAGTTGCGGATATATGCCGTCTGTCTGCTGTCTATCTCGTCTTGATCGGGGTAATGGATGGTGACAGGCGCTTTGTTATTGCTGATGAAGTAATTGCCGTCCTTGAATCCGTCGACCTCTAGCAGATAGCCGCCAGAGATGTCGGTGGTGTCGGTAATGGGGTAGGGCTGCTCCTCAATGTTTACACGATGGGGGCGCACGTCAATTTGGTCGCTGATCTGGTAGGTGCCCACATAATTGCCGTTGAGCACCATGTCCACGAACTTATAAGCGGGATTGAATATTAAGTTTGTAAACTCTCCCAGAGCCGAGGTGACGGCATTGCGAATCATCGTCTTGTCGCCGGCATTAGCCAACAGTGTCCATTTCTTGGCTTTCGCATAACCCTTGCCTAGGAACTTTTCCTTGTTCAGGAACTTGAGCTTGTAGGGCTTTTTCGCTAGGTTCCAGGTGGAGTTGCCTCGTCCGCGAATAGATACGGAGTCGTAGGAAACAACGGAACCTGTCTCGTCGACATAGTGCAAACGACAGTATATGTAATAATCTTTGCTCGCGATACTCTGACCGTTGAAAGTCTCGATATAGATAGTGGGCAGGTCTGTCTTCTGAACGTACTGTGCATGGAGATTGAGTACGGAAAACAGGCATACGATGATGAGTTGTAGTAGTCGTCGGCTCATTTTGTTTTAGTTTGGCAAGTTTTGGGTACAAAGGTACGAATAAGAAAGTAAAATGCAAAAGGAAAACAAGTTTTTCTTGTGTTTTCCGATATAAATGATTAATTTTGCAGCGCGAATGAAGGTGTACATCAATGACCATATCGATTTGCTGGATTTGCCTGCGGCGTTGCAGCAGATCAGTAGTCAGCGACGAGAACAGGCCCTGCGCTATAAATACGAACAGGGACAGCGTCTCTGCGTGGCTGCTTATCTGTTGTTGAAAGAGGCGCTCAGGGAGCAGGAAGGCATCATGGAGAACCCCGTCTTTGAGTATGGTGAGCATGGGAAACCTTTTATCGTGAGTCATCCGGAACTGCATTTTAGTTTGAGTCATTGCAAGGAGGCTGCCGTCTGTGTGCTGAGTCGTCAGCCAGTGGGTGTTGATGTGGAGAGCATAGGGCGCTATCGTGACAGTGTGGCTCGCTATGCGATGAGCGATGAGGAACTGGTTCGGATACAGCAGGCTGAACGTCCGGAGGTGGAGTTCACACGTCTGTGGACGATGAAAGAGAGTCTGCTGAAACTGACAGGAGAAGGTATAAATGATAACATGAAGGAAGTTCTGAAAGGTATTGGTTTAGAACGATTTATGATTACAGAGAGAATAGACAGAAATTACATATATACCGTTTGCGAATCATGAGAATGAACACAGGATATAACCGCGAAGGTGAGTATGATCACTTTGTGGTAAAGGAACAGAAACCACTACTTGAATGGTTGTTGGATAACGTGAAGGAGAGTCGTACGAAGATCAAGGCGACGCTTCAGGGACGTGGTATCAAGGTCAACGGAAAGACGGTGACGCAGTTCGACTTCATGCTGGAGCCAGGCATGAAGGTGGCAGTAAGCAAGACGAAGCGTAACCAACAGTCGTTTAAGAGTCGTTATGTGAAGATTGTCTATGAGGACAAGTGGCTCATCGTCGTTGAGAAGAATATCGGCATCCTGTCGATGGCAGCAGGTCACTCGTCGCTTAACGTGAAGAGCGTGCTCGATGATTACTTCAAGAAGAGTCGGCAGAAGTGTACGGCACACGTGGTGCATCGACTGGATCGCGATACTAGCGGACTGATGGTCTATGCGAAGGATATAGAGACGGAGCAGATACTGGAGCATAACTGGCACCAGATAGTCTACGATCGCCGCTATGTGGCTGTGGTGAGCGGTGAAATGGAGCAAAACGAGGGCACCATTCAGAATTGGCTGAAGGATAACAAGGCGTATATCACCTATTCATCGCCTGTAGATAACGGCGGCAAACTGGCTATCACCCATTTCCATGTGCTCGACCGCACTACAGAGCATTCGCTGGTAGAGTATAAGCTGGAGACGGGACGCAAGAACCAGATTCGCGTTCATTCGGCAGATATGGGGCATCCCGTTTGTGGCGATACGAAATACGGTAATGGTGACGATCCTATTCACCGACTCTGTCTGCACGCTTGGCTGCTGTGTTTCAATCATCCTATTACAGGAGAACCGATGGAGTTTGAAACCCCCGTTCCAACGGCTTTCCGACAACTCTTTAAGTAAAAGATGGAGAACTGGATCTATTATGTCATTGCGCTGCTTATTATTATCATAGCAGCCTATGCCATTAAAAAAGTAGCCAGCTGCATGGTGAAAATCATCGTTTTCATCGTGCTGCTGGCTGCATTAGGTGCTGGATATTACTACCTGTTCTAGTATTCCGTCTTGTCTTCTTTCTCGTCCCACATCTTGAAAGCCTCAAGGGCTTCTTCACGCAGTAGGACTTCCGAAGGCTTCTTACGGTCTTCAGGCTTCAGGGCAATCTCTTCGTAGATAAAGTCATCGTCGAAGCCTATCTTGGCAGCATCCTTACGATCGTTGCCCATGTAGATTTTGTCGAGATGAGCCCAGTAGATAGCACCAAAGCACATTGGACAAGGCTCGCACGAAGTAAAGATCTCGCAACCGCTCAAGTCAAAGGTCTTCAGGGCTTTGCAGGCTTTACGGATCGTTGACACCTCGGCATGAGCCGTAGGGTCGCAGTCAATGGTAACACAATTGGATCCCTCGGCAATAATCTCACCGTTACGGGCTATGACGGCACCAAAGGGGCCGCCGCCGTTGCGCACGCTCTGCTTGGAGAGTTCAATGGCGCGTCGCATCAATTCTTTGTTTGTCATACGCTTTCTTGATTAAAGTATTTTTCAAATTGTTCGCGCAGCAGGTTTGCGTTGGCAATGATGTTGCGCAGTTCCTTGAGTTTCTCTTCATTAGGTGAGCCGGGAATCCACAGACGGATATAGCCGTTGGCAGAGTATTTCTGATCCATGTGCTCCTTGAACCTCAGCCATTGGTGCTCTTTGTCCAGTTCTGGATAGTTGGCAAGTCCGTACTGTACGGTGCGCTGGAATACCACCTCGGGTACGATATCCCTGTCGGCCTCTGCCACAATCTTTCCATACAGGCTGCGAGGAGCCCGTGAGGCAGAGGCGCGATGATCCTCGATAGCCTCTTTCATGATCTTGATCTGTTCAGCAGAGAACCATTTCTTCAGTCTGGCGTCGCTCTGAAGAATTTTTCCGCCTGTGATATGATGTACAGCCCTGGGGCCCGACATACCCACATCGTGATAGGCAGCGATAGTGTAAACCATGTTGATATCAGCTCCCGTCCGCTTAGCCAATTCCATAGAACGGCGTATCACACGGGTCACGTGCTCCAGGTTGTGGGCACGGTCGAAATTGGCGTATTGAGGCAGTATCTGAGTCTCGATAAACTCTACCAAATCCAGACTTGCTGTGTTGTTCATCATAACTTTTTCGATTTAATGTTGCAAATATACAGAAAAAGAATTAATTTTGCAAGCGTTTTTCGAAAAATCAGACTATGGAAGTAAAGAAAGACTCGCTGAAAGCATGGATTCTGGCTGCAAGACCCAAGACGTTGACAGGTGCTGCAGTGCCTGTGATGATTGGTTTGTCACTTGCCTGGAAGGACTCAAAAGCCTATGATGGCGATGTGTTTAGTTGGGTGGCAGCAGTGCTCTGTCTGCTCTTTGCTTTCATTATGCAGATTGATGCCAACTTCATCAACGACTTTATCGATTTTGCAAAAGGTACCGATGATAAGGAGACACGCTTGGGACCAGAACGTGCTTGTGCACAGGGATGGGTGAGCATAGACCGTATGAAGCACGCCATCGCTGCCACTACTGTTCTGGCTTGCATCGTAGGATTGCCGTTGGTATGGTTCGGTGGCTTGGAGATGATTCTCATAGGCCTGCTCTGCGTGGTGTTCTGTTTCCTCTATACCACTCATTTGTCGTATCTCGGTTTGGGCGATGTGCTGGTATTGGTATTCTTCGGTCTTATCCCTGTCAGCATCACCTATTACATTCAGTTGCATACTGTGACAATAGAGGTTCTTGTAGCTTCATTGGCTTGCGGACTTGTGATTGACGGGCTGTTGCTGGTTAATAATTTCCGTGACAGAGATACCGACAAGACGGCAGGAAAGAATACACTTGTGGTGCGTATCGGTGAAAAGGCAGCTATCTGGCTCTATCTCATAGTGGGTATCGTAGCCTGTCTGGCAGGTCTCGTATTCGGATTAAACGGCAACTGGTGGGCTTTTGCTTTGCCCTTTATCTATTTGGTGCTTCATCTTTTTACATTCCTGAAGATGAAACGTATCTGGAAGGGTAGGGAACTGAATAAGTGCTTGGGTGAGACCGCCCGCAATATTTTCATTTATGGGTTATTGGTAACAGTGGGCATCCTAATTGCATAATAACTGTTGCTATTTGGGGGTGGTATTGTTAATTTTTTCCATTTTTCCTGATAACTTTTGTTCGTTTCGGGAAAAATGCGTACTTTTGTAGGCCCTTAATTAATATACTGCAAAAAAAGGTAACCCTAAATTATTTAAAGAGGTAATATGAAAAAACTATTTATTTTGACTTCTGTATTGGTGATGTGTGCCCTTACGGTATTGGCTGTACCCGCAAAGCGTGGTATATACAAAATGCTGACACTTGCCGATGGTACAGAGGTAAAAGCATCGCTCGTAGGCGATGAACATGGTCACTACTGGCTTGCTGAAGATGGTACGGCCTATATGGATGTAGACGGAACCTATCAGGTGGTAGACGCAAAGGCGATTATCGAGAAGGCAAAGGTGCGTCGTCAGCATGTTGATACCCAGCGCATGAAACGTATGAAGGCAAGTCGCAGGGTAGGCTCGGTAGGTAACTACACGGGAAAGAAACGTGGTATCATCATTCTTGTTAATTTCAAGAATACCACCCTTAATGCGAAGCATACAAATGCGTTCTATCAGCGAATTGCTAACGAGCCGAATTTCAAAGAAGGTGATTTCAACGGCTCTATGGCTGACTATTTCAAGGCTCAGAGTCGCGGAAAGTTTGAACTCAACTTCGATGTGGTAGGCCCTGTTACTGTGAAAAACAACGCTTCTTACTATGGAAAGAATGATAGTAATGGTGACGATATGTATCCTGGTCTGATGGTTTGTGAGGCTGTTGCTTTAGCGAAAGAACAAGTTAGCGATTGGAAACAGTATGACTGGGATGATGATGGCTATGTAGATCAGGTATATGTGATCTATGCTGGTCAGGGCGAAGCTGACAGCGGAGTGGAGAATACCATCTGGCCACATGCCTTCTCATTGAGTGAAGCAAAGGAATATGGTGATGGTACTGGGGCTGTTACTGTGGCTACAGGTTTGAAGGTCAATACTTATGCTTGCGGTAGCGAGCTCAATGCAGACAGCAAAATCGATGGTATTGGTACTATGTGTCATGAGTTCAGTCACTGTCTGGGTTATCCTGATTTTTATGATACTGATTACAGCGGCGGTTGGGGTATGAACTGCTGGGACTTAATGGATAGCGGTTCGTATAATGGTGACGGCTATCTGCCTGCCGGATATACCAGCTATGAGCGTTGGATGGCAGGCTGGGAAGAACCCATCGTGCTCGAAGACGAGGATGTCAACGTGAGCAGTCTGCCTTCATTGCAGAGCAGCGGTCAGAGCTACATTATTTATAATAAGAAGAACCGCAACGAGTACTATATGCTTGAAAACCGTCAGCAGGAAGCCTGGGATGCCAGTCTGCCTGGATCGGGTTTGCTGATTGTGCATGTAGACTACGATGCATCGGCATGGGAACAGAATCAACCCAACGATGATCCCAAACATCAGCGTATGACTTGGGTTCAGGCTGATAATAAGTTGCAGACAGTCCGTCAGTATGGTCAAGAAGTACTTACCTATTCCGGAATGAAGACCGACTTATATCCATCGGGCGGTAACAATAGTTTCAATCGTGATAGTAAACCTGCCGCCAAATTGTTTAACAATAATGTTGACGGTACCAAATTCCTGACTTCGTCAGTAGAGAATATCACCAGTAATGCTGATGGCTCTATTGCCTTCAAGTTCGTAGCCCAGTATGACAACAACCAGGGAGGAAACGTGACACCAGATCCCGATCCTAATCCCGATCAGACTGTTGTGTTCTACGAATCGTTTGACCAATGTAACGGTAAGGGTGGTAATGATGATGAGTGGAGTAGTAGTGTGGCTAGCGCAACTTTCTTGCCCGACGTTGATGGCTGGGCAGCAGCTGCTTCTTATGGAGGCTATAAGTGTGCACGCTTCGGCTCCAGCAAGAAGTCTGGTATAGCCAAGAGCCCTCTCTTTACCCTTACTTCCAATGAGAACACCCTGACTTTCAAGGCATCAGCCTGGGGCAGTGATACCAAGACGCTGACGTTGTCGGCAGAAGGTGCAACAGTTGTTATTGAACCCAAAGAGTTTACGATGACGTCTGGCGAATGGACTACCCATACCGCAAAGATTTCTGGAACAGGCACCGTCAGTCTGGTGTTTACACCTGGAAAACGTTTCTTCCTTGATGAGGTGAAAGTTGTGGATAATGTGGTGGCAACATCCATCGCAACTGTCGGTGTTCCCGCTTCACGTTCTACAGGAATCTATACCATTGATGGTCGTTATGTAGGAACAGATGCCAGCGTACTTCGTCATGGTCTATATATTATCAACGGAAAGAAAGTGGTGAAGTAACATACGGACATTCTATATTACATGAATAAGGCAGGACTGCAGTTCTGCCTTTTTTGTATCTAAAAAATTCTAATTATTGAAGTTTTTCTTCCTTTTATTTGGAGAGTAGCCGCGAAAAGTGTATCTTTGCACCAAAATGTTAATCTGATAAAGTAAACCTAAGATTATTATAATTATTTTAGTTTCATTAAAATGAAAAATGTACCAGTAGTTAAAGTAGGAATCGTCGCTGTAAGTCGCGACTGTTTCCCCGAGTCATTGGCTGTTAACCGTCGTAAGGCTGTTATCGCTAAGTATGAAGAAAAGTTTGGCAAGGAAGGCATCTACGAGTGTCCTATCTGCATCGTTGAGAGCGAGATTCACGCTCAGCAGGCTCTGGAGGATGTGAAGAAGGCTGGATGTAACGCTCTCTGCGTTTATCTGGGCAACTTCGGTCCTGAGATCTCTGAGACCATGATTGCTGATTGGTTCCAGGGTCCCACCATGTTCTGTGCTGCTGCTGAGGAGACTCAGAACGACCTGATTGACGGTCGTGGCGATGCTTACTGTGGTATGCTGAACGCCAGCCAGGCTCTGTCTC
>CAZIKA010000085.1:0-10602 GCA_964539705.1 uncultured Prevotella sp.
TGCATAAAAAAAATGATGGAGTGCCTTTTGACACGCCATCATTCTTTATTCTTCGTCCCAGTTAGAGTATCTAGTGATATTCTACAAATCAAAATCATCGTCATCGAATCCATCGAAATCGAAATCAAGATCTTCGGTCTGATTTTCGAAACTGTTGAAATCAATGCTTTTAGACATAGAGCTTCCTATCATCAAGTCATCCTGTTGCTGAATCAAGATGATCTGTATCTCTGGATTTATATATTCATTTTTCATCTTCTTTCTTCTTTATGACCTTTTTACCTTTATATATATAAATACCCTTCTCGGTGGGCTCGCCATCAAGTTTCTTACCATCGAGGGTGTACCAGTTGTCTAACTTGAACTTTACGACCATCTCTTTGTCGGTCACCGATGTTATTTCACCATCGTCGAAGTTCAGTTCAAAGTCGCGTGCCTTGTCCGAACCCGATGACACATAGAAATGGCAGCGGAAGGTATGTAGCGTGCGCGGATTCTTGGAATATCCCAACGTGTTATTACTGCCTAGCATGACAATATTATTAATGTTGTCGGGAGTGGGATTATCGTCATCGTCATTGCGACCGTCGCTGACGACGAACGGATCGAACTGTCCGACGAAGGTCACCATCCCATCATTGCTTGTTACAGCTTCTGGCTCAACGACACTAATATAGCCATTATCGAACGTGGGAGACGTGTTCGGTGAATATAGATGGTTGACGACCTTAATGAGGTAGGGTTTGCCCGCTTGAATTATTTTAGTCTGTTTGAAGGCCAAACGGAGTACACCATTATCAAGGGTCGTCTCGTCCGGATCCATTTCCATGACGATGGCGTCGTTGAACAGATGAGCAGTGTTATTCTTCATTGCAGATTCAGAGATGGAGAACGGTAGGCAAACCGTGTTCCATGTCTTGTCACTAACAATGAATCTGCGACCAGTAAGGGTGAACGGTCGCGAGCCTTTTTCATCTTTATAGTACTTTCGTAGGATGAAGGTATTCTTGTGGTCATCCGATAGAGGTATGCCATTAGCCTTCACTGCACCATCATTATCGGTGACATCGGCAAAACCACCACTCAAGCCTATGCCTCCGTTGCCTATTCCGTCCCATGTACTGTTAGCATTCTTTATGACCTTAGCTCCATAATAGTAGTTGTTGTTGAGGTGAGAAAAATCTTCCGTACATCCGCTGATAGCACCAACGTAACTACTTGCTGCAATAGTTGATTCGATAACCGTGTTATGACTGATAGCTGATAGACTTTCATATCCCACAATCCCGCCGAAATACTTACAGTTGGAGTTGGCATTGTCTTTGACTTGTGCAAAATTGATACAGCCTTCTATCTTACTATCGAATATATATCCCGCAATTCCGCCCAAACATTGGCTTCCATTGTATCCTGCCCAAACGAAGACACTGTCTGTTGTATAACAATTTTTTATAAGAGTAGTCACGCCACGGCCAACAAAGCTGCCAATATTACTGTAACCGAAGAAACGGGCATCATTCAGGATAACATTCCGTATTTCTCCGCTTATGACATTTCCGAAAAGTCCTAGATAACTATCATCGTTAGTATTACCTCTTCTGGCAACGCGGATGCCGCTGATGGTGTGGCCGTTACCCTCAAAGATGCCTGCGAAAGGTCTTGTATTATTTCCTATGGGTGTGTAGTTTTTGCCCTCAGCATCGAGGTCTTCAGGGTCGTATCTAATGTCGTTTTTCAATATAAAGTATGTACCGGCGAAGTAGTTGGGCTCGAAACCATCGAGGCCGATTGTTTTCTTGGCGAGCAGATCCAGCTGACTGGGGTATTCAATCACAAATGGGTTAATCCGTCGGCCGTCGCCATCCCATGGTATGGCGGTGAGATCGGCCGTGATGGTTACATCGCTGGCAGGCGTCTCAAAGGTGTTGCCGTTGGTCAGGGCGATGTCGTTGTCGTTGGCATCCTTCACTGTATAGGCGGTCATGTTAAAACCGTCTACGTGGCTCAGTGTGACAGGGGTGCCGGGCAGATAATAATTTGTTTCCCGATAGTTGAGAATGGGTTGTGCCTCGGCGCGAATATTTCTTTGTCGCGTCATGGTGTAGACACAAAGGGCGCCGTTGTTAGTGGGCTGATCATCGAGCCAGGTTCCAACGTTGATGGTCTTTCCGTTGACGGTGCAATGATAATAGTAGTTATTTGCGAGGGTGACGTTGCTAGAATACATACCGAGGATAGCACCGCATTGAGTACCCGATGTGTTGTTTATCTCAGAGTTGAGCACTAGGCAGTTTTCAATGGTGTTTTTGCTACTGGTGTCACCCACAATACCGCCCACTTGGTTACAGCCTGTAATGATTGCATCGTTCAGAACGACGTTCTTAATTGTTGCATCCATAATCACACCGAAAATGCCCTGGTTGCAATCTTGATAATAATCACTGCCCATCTTTTTCAGACGGATACCACTGATGGTATATCCTTGACCATCGAAGGTGCCTTGGAATTTGTGATGGAAGTTTCCAATAGGGGTGTAGTTCTCACCATTCTCATCAAGGTTGTTGAGATCGTATTTGATGTCATGTTCCAGTTTGAAGAATTTGTTCTTATAGGTATTTCCCTGACTCACCAGATTTGCCAACAGATTGATGCCTGTGGCTGTTCTGATGATGTAGGCTCTATCTTCTGTCGTTCCATCGTGATCAGCATCGGCATGCCACCATCGCCAGAAATCTGGGGCCATGGAGACATAAATCCTTATGTTTTCAGCTGGCATGGAAAACGAACTGTTGATGCTGGCACCCTTGTTGGTGCTGTAAGCGCAAGAAAAGCCTTCGGGAACACCGGAACAACTCAGCATGACAGTGGTGTTGCTGGCGTAGTAAGTGACGTTGTCAAGGACAAGGGTCTCGCCGCTGGCGCTTATTCTGTCATCATCCATCGTAATGGTGTGCAAGCTGTGTATACCTTTGATATCGCCATCGCCTGTACCTATGTTGGTGCTGCTATTGGTGGCGTTGCCTATTTTTCTCGTGCAATTGATGTAGTAGTCCTTGTTAAGGGTGTTATTAGAACTGTTATTATGTCCAACGTAGACGCCTGCTAAAGCATCTGAGGCTTTTGCTTTAACGGAACTATTCTTAACAAGACAGTTCTCAATAGTACTACTGTTATACCCTACAATGGCGCTAACATAATTATTGCCAATAATGTCTGCCCCGTCAATGGTGAGATTCTTGACAGATGCATATTCGCTAGTGACATAGCCGAAGAGCCCAACATAGTTACTGCTTGGTCTGTTGATGGTGAGATTTCTGATGGCCTTGCCGTTACCATTAAACCTTCCCTGGAATGAATGATCGTTATCGCCTATTCCATTGAAAGTAACACCTTGCATATCGATATCGTTTTTCAATTTGAAACAAAAAGAGACATATTTATTACCACCTGCCACGTCCTCAGAAAGTTTGATGAGTTGTGAGGGGTACTCGATCATGTAAGCGTGATTCATGTCTTGTCCGTTACCTGTCCAACTGATGACTTTCCATTTGGCATAGAGGGTCACGGTGCCGTTGTTGGTAGCGCTGAGATTATTGAGCTTATAGCCGTCGGCGTAGCTCGTTCCAGTGCCATCGGATTTGGTGTTCCAACCAGCGAAGGTGTAGCCCGGGCGAGTGAAGGTATTCTTTGTAAGCGCCTGGGATTCATCGTAGGTAAAAGTCTGGTCGTCCATTGAACCGGTAGCATTGATGCCGTTGGTAGCATTGGCATCGAAGTGCACGGTGTAGTGGTTTGCCGTCCAGTGGGCGGTAAAACTCTTCTTACCATACGAATGCTTGGAAATCTGTACGGTTGTCTCAGGCGTGTCGCCGTTGCTGCCCGTCCATCCTGCGAAGGTGTAACCGGTCTTGGTGGGGGCCTTCAGTGTGAATGTTTCTGTGTCGTATGTGTAATTACTTGGGTTGCCTGGGGTTTTGCCACCGTTAAGGCTATAGCCGATAGAATAGGCGTAGCTGGCATCGCGTTCACATTTACTGCTGTAGGTGATGCTACTGGGCGCGTTGCCTGCCAAATCGGTGATGGTGCCGCTCCAGCCTGTGATGGTGAGATAGCCAAGAGCGTTGTCGCCGATTATTCCGCTGAACGTCAGCACGTTGGAACCGCTGCCGGCCACATAACTGAGTGTACCCCAACCGTTTGCGGTATTGAGTGTCGGTGTGCCTGTCACCTTGACAATCTCGTTGAAAGCCAAAGATACGTACATTGTATTGCCGGCAGCGTGCTTGCCAGGAGCCACGAAGCCTGCTAACACGCTGGGCGCAGTGGCGTCCACGGCCTGGATGTGGGCCTTGACGTTCTTAGCCCACCACTCATCGTGATCAGTACCACCGCCAGAGGCGTTGCAGCGAACAGCAAGATAATCAAAATCCAGAGGTAGGATAAGACGACCGTCAGAAGCCCGACGATTTGTATTGAATTTCTGTTTACTCAAGATATATTGTGTACCGTGGCCCCAGGGATTACTATGTCCTTCGTTGTCGCCCACAGAAGTTACAGGAAAACTATAACTTTTATACTCCGTGTCCTTACCGTTAGTTTTGTGCTCAAAGCCGGCCATGTAAAGCGAATTATTGATATTGCCAGGATCCCCATTACTACAACCAGAGCGATTGTCGAATAAAGTTTTTGAGGTTAGAATAGACATGTACTGGTAGCCGTCATTTTGTTCCCTGACATCCATAGTTAGTGTCATACGCAGTTCGGCACCAATTTGTTGAAAGTAGGTTCTTGGAGCGACATAGTCAAAATAGCTAGAACTTGCTACTGACTTGACATTGTTATTTTCATAACCAGCGTCTGTGTTCTTATACTCGTCAGATTGAATGGTTATATCCCTAATTCTGAATATATTGTCGCTAATGTTGGTGCCAGTTTTGAAACTGCGAGTTTTTTCGGTAAGTAGGAAACCACCTATGTCAGTCACCTCCAATTTATAGCTACGTTCGGTGCCTGTCTGATACAGGTAGGCATCGTTATTGGCTGTCTGTTCCGTGACGGTAATGGTCCTGCTCTTAGTTTCGCCTGCGGTAAAGGTGAACTCGCCTCTCAGATTCATTACTGGTACTGTCAGATCGGCGTCTTCTCCATTTATTTTGCTCACATAGTAGTGTTGCATGGCATAAGCACTTAGGTTCACCAGGCGATAGCGCACTGTTTCGGCCACTGCCGTATTGGTGCGGGTAATGGTAAACGTTGTAACGTTGCCACTGGTGCTGGTTTTGATGTCCCAGCCATTTTCGGCCCACGCCTCTTGCCCCGTCATGAGTGCTACTATCGTCAGCACCACGGCGAGGACTCGGTTAAGGAAAATGGTTTTAAACTGTTTCATTGTTTATTTGATTATTTATGGTTTGTCTGTCAAGGGTGATGATTACTTAGTCTTTACGCCGATACTGCCAGAGGATATACACGACATGCCCCACGAGGCCGATGTAGATCGCCACGAGGGGAATGCTGAGCCATAATGGCAAGGCAAGGAATTCTTGTATGCTACTGGTCATGGTTGATGGTTGAATCATATTTAATTATGATGGCACAAAAATAGGAATAATAACTGAAAAAGAGTGTCGAAAACACGCACTTGGTGTCAGAAAAACAGGGGTAAGGTGTCTAAAAAACGCTGTTTTCTGACATTTTTACCGCATTTTGTCTGATATTGCAAAGAATTTGTTTAATTTTGCACTTCGAGACTAACGTCTTTAACTCCTGAACTTCTTTAACTTCTCTAACTTCTAAAATATGATCACAACAGGCGAAATGCAGATTAGCGGTATGCTGACAATGACGGTATTGTCGGTAATGCTGGTTATGTCTGCTCCTCGACGCTCCACGCGCCGTAGCAGTTTTGCTAAGGCTCGCTGGATGATGGCTGGAGGCACGGCACTCATCGCCCTGCAATTCCTGCTGCAACATGCGTTCGGATTCCGACAGATGGGCGTGACGCAGGCGGTATGTTGTAATCTGCTGTTCTTCACCCCAGCATCGCTACTGTGCAGCATGGCTATTCTCTATGTGCAGCGACAGGGGAAGGTGAGCTGGAAGGAGTGGCTGATTGGCAGCAGCATCTTTGCCCTGTCGGCTATGATATTAATAGGTACGGTAGTGCTCGACGGCGTGCCCTTCAGGGAGGAATCGGATGCGCTACGCATAGCGGAATACGTGAGTTCGGTACTCTTCGTAGTAATGCAGACTTATATCTTCACCATGCAGTATAAGGCCTACAAACGACTGGAGCTGGCGGTAGATGAATACTACGACCGCAGTCGCCGCGACCTGTTTGGATGGATGGGACTAAGCATGAAGGCCATGGCACTGTTGGTATTCCTGGTGCCGCTGGTCATATTCATGCAGGGCACCCCGCTGGTACTCTTCTCCATCGGTTTCTTCTTTGCTATCTCCTACTCTACCATCAGCCTCTATACGTACGGCGTGAGTAAGGACGTGGAGAAGGTGGAGGAGGCGGAGAAGAGTGGAGAGTGCAGAACGGAGAGTGTAGAGTCTGCTACTGCACATGAGTCAAGTGCAGATGGGACAGCGGAAGCAAACTCTACACTTTACACCCTAAACTCTAAACTTGACCGTTGGATAGAAGGCGGTCACTTCCGCGAACATAACCTGACGCTAAGCATCGTGGCACGCCAGATGGGTGTACCGCAGAAGCAGCTGCAGGAATGGCTCAGGCAGTCGGAATATAAGAAACTGGCAGGACTGGTCACCACGCTACGCATCAAGGAGGCACAGCGCGTATTGACGGAGCATCCAGAATGGAGCGTGGAGAGCGTGGCCGACTACTGCGGCTTCAACGACCGCAAGTACTTCCACCAGGTGTTCCAGCAATATACGGGCACCACACCCGCAAAGTATCAGGCACAGAAATAAAAAAAGCTTTCGAATCTCTCCGAAAGCTTTTTTATTGTTAGTTTTTATTAGCCTTTTTACGTTGGTCGTGATCGAGGATGGCCTTGCGGATACGCATGGACTTCGGCGTCACCTCAACAAGCTCGTCCTCTTTGATATACTCCAGACACTCCTCAAGACTCATGATGACCTTGGGGATGATACGAGCCTTTTCATCAGTACCAGAAGCACGCACGTTGGTGAGCTGCTTGGCCTTGCAGACGTTGATGACGAGGTCGTTGTCGTGAACATGTTCGCCTACGACCTGTCCCATATAAACATCCTCACCTGGGTCGATGAAGAACTTTCCACGATCCTGCAGCTTGTCGATAGCATAAGCGAAGGCGTTTCCTGTTTCGAGGGCAATCATACTGCCGTTGACGCGGCGCTCTATCTCACCCTTATAAGGCTGATACTCCTTGAAGCGGTGGGCCATGATAGCCTCACCCTGAGAAGCGGTGAGCACATTGGTACGAAGACCGATGATACCGCGTGAGGGGATGTCGAACTCGATATTGGTGCGCTCGCCCTGAGCCTCCATCGAGGTCATCTCGCCCTTGCGACGGGTCACCATATCAATCATCTTCGAGGCAAACTCCTCTGGCACGTTGATGGTGAGTTCCTCGATAGGCTCATTCTTTACACCGTCTATTTCCTTGTAGATAACCTGAGGCTGGCCCACCTGCAGCTCATAGCCCTCACGACGCATGGTCTCGATGAGCACAGAGAGATGGAGCACACCACGACCAGAGACAATCCACTTGTCGGTTGAGTCCTCGAACTGCTCTACATGGAGGGCGAGGTTCTTCTCAAGCTCTTTCTCCAAGCGGTCGTTGATATGACGCGAGGTGACGAACTTTCCCTCCTTGCCAAAGAAAGGCGAGTCGTTAATGCAGAAGAGCATTGACATCGTAGGCTCATCAATGGCAATAGGTGGCAGGGGCTCTGGATTCTCAAGGTCGCAGAGGGTATCACCAATCTCGAACTTATCCAGTCCGATAACAGCGCAGATGTCGCCACACTCTACCTCGTCGATACGACTGTGACCCATACCGTCGAAGGTATGCAATTCCTTGATCTTCGTCTTCTCCATAGAGCCATCACGATGAGCGATGGTGACCTGCATACCGTCCTTCAGGGTGCCACGATGAACGCGACCCACGGCGATACGGCCTGTGTAAGAGCTATAGTCGAGTGAGGTGATGAGCATCTGAGGAGTACCCTCAATCTGCTGGGGAGCAGGAATCACCTCTACAATCTTATCCAGAAGATAGGTGATGTCGGTGGTTGGGTTGTTATAGTCCTCACCCATCCAGCCGTTCTTGGCAGAGCCATAGACAACGGGGAAGTCGAGCTGGTCCTCGGTAGCATTCAGCGAGAACATCAGGTCGAACACCATTTCATAGACCTCCTCAGGACGACAGTTGGGCTTGTCAACCTTGTTGACCACCACGATGGGCTTCAGTCCAATCTGCAGAGCCTTCTGAAGCACAAAACGGGTCTGAGGCATCGGGCCTTCGAAAGCATCGACGAGCAGCAAGCAGCCGTCGGCCATATTGAGTACACGCTCTACCTCGCCACCGAAGTCGCTGTGTCCTGGAGTATCGATGATGTTGATTTTGGTGCCTTTCCAATTGATAGAGACGTTTTTGGAAAGGATGGTGATACCGCGTTCGCGCTCCAGGTCGTTAGCGTCGAGTACCTGGTTGCTCAGGTTCTGTCCCTCACGGAAGAGATTTCCTGCCAGCATCATTTTGTCGACCAATGTTGTCTTTCCGTGGTCTACGTGTGCAATAATTGCAATGTTCCTAATGTCTTGCATAATACTAATACCTTAAAAAAAAATGCCGAGAAGTGTATCCTCGGCACAATCCAGCGTTTCGCCTTTTCAGTAGCGGGAGCCGGGATTGAACCGGCGACCTCATGATTATGAATCATGCGCTCTAACCAGCTGAGCTATCCCGCCATCTGCTTGTAAGCGGGTGCAAAGGTACTACTTTTTAAGCGAAAAGCGGAAAGTGGAAAGTGAAAAGTTTTACAGGTTAACATTTTTTATGAATATACGGATATTTTTTCGCTCCTATAGTCCCTACTTTCGTTTATTTTTTGTACTTTTGTACCCGAATAACAATAACATCTGGAATAAAGACTAACCAGTAAAGATATGCAGAAACAACGACTGAATTTAGAATATCCGCTGGCTCCCGGAAAACCCGACCTACTATGGCAACTATTGAGCACTGACCACGGACTGGAGCGCTGGCTGGCCGACAGAGTGATAGAAGAGAACGGTGTGATGAAGCTGACATGGGGCAACATCTACGGTGAGCACCACACACTGAGTGCCAATATAGTAGAGCGCCAGAAGAACAGCCACATTCGTCTGCAGTGGGTTGATGAAGAAGAGCCCGAGGCCTATTGGGAAATGAGAATAGGCAAGAGCGACCTGACAGGCGACCTATGTCTTAGCGTAGTAGACTATGCACCTGCTGAGGACATCGATGACCTGCATGAGTTGTGGGACGACAACCTGGACCGTCTCCACCAGTCTTCCGGATTTTAATTGCGACCAGTCTTATAGTAAACAGTGAATAATCCATTCAGGATAAAGAAATTAGACACCTTCATTACGAAGCAGTTCGGACTGCTTTTCGTAGGAACTTTCTTCATCTGCCTTTTTGTGCTGATGATGCAGTTCCTGTGGCGTTATGTAGATGAACTTATAGGCAAGGGCCTGTCAATGGAGATCCTTGCACAGTTCTTCTGGTATATGGCCCTAGGATTGATGCCTCAAGCTTTTCCGTTGGCCATCCTTCTGTCGTCCCTGATTACTTACGGAAATCTAGGTGAGAGCAGTGAGCTGACAGCCATCAAAGCCGCCGGCATCTCGCTAATGCAGTCCATGCGCTCGCTAATTCTAGCGGTCTTCCTGATTGCAGGCATATCGTTCTATTTCCAGAACGTCGTGGTGCCTAGCGCCAACATGCAGTTGAAGCAGCTTTTGGTCTCGATGAAACAGAAGAGTCCAGAACTAGAGATTCCAGAAGGTACATTCTACGACGGCATACCCAACTCAAATCTGTATGTCGAGAAGAAAGATTTAAAAACAGGTCACCTCTACGGTATCATGATCTACCGACAGACGGGTTCGTACGAAGATCAGACCATCATCCTTGCCGACTCAGGAATGCTACAGTCAACGGCAGAGAAGAAGCACCTATTGCTGACGCTGTGGAGCGGCGAGTGGTTTGAAAACATGCGATCACAGGATATGGGCGGTACAGCGGAAGTGCCCTATCGTCGAGAGACTTTTGGACAAAAGCAGATTGTACTGGATTTCGACGGCGACTTCAACCTGGCTGATGCCAGCAACTTCGCTGGCGATGCCTCTTCGAAAAGCGTACCACGCCTGTTACACGACCTAGACTCCATCAAACTGTCCAACGACTCCGTAGGACGTCAGTTCTACCATGAAGCTAAGAACTACACCTTCAGAACTGAAGAACTGACGGCACAAGACTCTACGCGTCTCCTTTCTGTCGCAGAGGCAGACCTTCCTGTGCTTGACAGCGTGCTGGCGAAGATGGATTCTGATAAGCAACGAGAGGTAGTACGACAGGCTGCACGACAGGCACAAAACGCCGT
>CAZIKA010000086.1:0-1406 GCA_964539705.1 uncultured Prevotella sp.
CTTTTATCATTTTTTGATAGTATTTTCTTTGCGAATAATAATAAAATGACTAATTTTGCAAAATCAAAACCATTAAAGCAATGAACACAAGCGATTGTATAGTCATCATTCCTACCTATAACGAAAAGGAAAATATCGAGAAGATTATCCGTGCCGTCTTTGGCTTGGAGAAGTGCTTTCATATACTGATTATTGACGATGGTTCTCCTGACGGAACAGCCAACATCGTTAAGGGCTTGATGGCCGAGGAATTCAAGGATCGTCTGTTTATCGTAGAACGCAAAGGTAAACTGGGATTAGGTACAGCCTATATCGCTGGTTTCAAATGGGCATTGGAGCACGACTACGAGTATGTCTTTGAGATGGATGCTGACTTCAGCCACGACCCTAACGACTTGCCACGACTCTATGCAGCCTGTCATGATGAAGGCTATGACGTAGCTATCGGTTCACGCTATATCAGCGGCGTCAACGTAGTAAACTGGCCTATGGGACGCGTCCTAATGAGCTACTTCGCATCAAAGTATGTGAAGTTTGTGACAGGCTTCCCCATCCACGACACCACAGCGGGATTCAAATGCTACAAGCGTCGTGTTCTTGAAACGATTGAGCTTGACAAGATACGTTTCAAGGGCTACGGCTTCCAGATAGAGATGAAGTTTACGGCCTGGCGCATCGGCTTCAAGATAAAGGAAGTTCCCGTGATTTTCGTGAACCGCAAGGAGGGCACCAGCAAGATGTCGGGTGGCATCTTCGGCGAGGCATTCTTCGGTGTGATGCGTCTCCGCTGGGACGGATGGACGCGCAAATATCCGCGAATAGACGGATAGAATATTAAAAGACGGATAGACGGATAGAATATTTAAAAGACGGATAAATATATCAAAGATAATAATGGAAGCTGAAGAGCTTTGTGATATAATTGCAGAGTGCGCTAAGGAAGTTCGAGCTCACTTGACACCTGGTTTTGAGGAAAAGGTATATAAGAATGCTCTCTTCATTGAGCTTCGCAACAGAGGTTTAACTGTAGAAGTTGAGGTTCCCTTCAAAGTACATTACAAGAATCATATCATTGGCGATTATCGTGCTGACATGATTGTGGATAGAAAGGTGATTATTGAACTTAAAGCAGTAAATGCCTTAGCGCCTATACATTCAATTCAAATCGTCAACTACCTAACTGCTACGGGCATCAATGATGGCATGCTAATCAATTTCGGAGCAGAAAAACTTGAAATACGCCATAAATACCGAGTATACGGATAGACGAATAGGCTTTTTAAGACGGGTAGACGGATAGACAGATAAACTTTTATGTAGGTAAATTACATATTCTATATAATAGAAATGACTAGCCGTCTAACCGTCTTTCTTTTCCTAGCCGTCTAACCGTCTTTCTTTTCCTA
>CAZIKA010000086.1:1506-10574 GCA_964539705.1 uncultured Prevotella sp.
TCTTTCTTTTCCTAGCCGTCTAACCGTCTTTCTTTTCCTAGCCGTCTAACCGTCTTTCTTTTCCTAGCCGTCTAACCGTCTAAAAAAACGTCTAGTTCACTGATCCGGATTCTCCACGAATCCCTGATACTCAGGCACTAAGGCAGACATGACGCTGTCGTAGGCCTGATTTTTTATGGCCTCAATATTTTCAGCACCATGCCCTACTGGGTAGATGGGCTGATGAATGGTGAGCGTCAATCGATGCCAGTGTACGAACTTCATATCACGCATACGTGGCATGATGTTGAAAGAGCCATTGATAGTCAGAGGAACAACAGGCAACTGTAATTCATCGGCCAGTGAGAAAGCACCACGTTTGAACTCACCCATGTGACCAGTATAGGTACGTGAACCCTCAGGGAATACCGTTACGCTGGTACCGCCTTTCAGAGTCTCACGTGCTTTGTCGTAAGTTGCCTTGATCTTCTTGGGACCTCGCTTATCTACGAAAATCTGGTGCGACTTCTCACAAGCATAGCCTATCAATGGCATCTTTCTCAACTGATATTTCATCATCCACTTGAAATGACGATTCAAGTAACCATAGATCAAAAAGATATCGAAAGCACCTTGATGGTTTGCCACAAAGACATACGACTCTTTCTTATCCAAATTCTCACGTCCCTCAACTTTTACAGGAATCAAAAGTGCCCACAAAATGATACGTGCCCATAGATGAGCAGGGTAATAGCTCCAGAAATGGCCAAAGCCTAAGGCACAACCCACGATAATGGAAGGAACGATAGTACAGGTAGCAACAAGTGCTATTGGTAACGCGATAAGGAGTTGATAAATATAGTAAAGGTATTTCATTGTTGATAATATTGTTTTATTGTTTCTTACGAAGTGTGATGACAGTAATTTCTGCAGGTACACCTAAACGAAATGGAAAAACACCGCTTATTCCGTTTGAGACATACAGGTAACGCCCTCCTTCATTGTATAGTCCGCTATTCTCCTTGTATTTCAGGTTTGCCAGAGACCAACCAAAGATGGAAAGTTGCCCGCCATGTGTATGTCCGCTAAGTGTGAGCTGCGTATGACTATGAGGAAGTATCTTACGTTTCCACGCTGAAGGATCATGCTCAAGCATCACCACAAAGTCGTCTCTCTTGATGCCGCTAAGCGCGTATGAGATATCACCATTTTGTGGAAAACGGATGCCATCGCCATCATTCTCCATACCTGCGATCACGATAAACTGATCTCCACGACGTATTCTATGACGACCATTCAGCAACAGATTCCATCCCAAGTTGTCGTCTATCGCCGTTCGTAAGCCAAGATACGTATATTGTTCGAAATCGTCCAGACTGTCAACATACATGGCATAGTCATGATTTCCCAGTACTGAAAACACGCCATCCTTAGCTTTTATCTTTGCTAATAAGGCGGTGTCCGGATATATTTCAAAAGGCACTTCATTCTGCATATCCCCGGTAAACGCCACGATATCAGCATTCTGCGCATTAATACTATCAATAGCACGTTCCAGGAGAGCATGTCGTCCCCCCGTCAGTGTTCCGATATGCACATCGCTAAACTGAACTATCTTGTAGCCATCAAAGGCTTCAGGCAAGTCGTCGAATGTCAGTTCTACATGGTTTACCTCTAATTGATTTACACCGATATAGGAACCATAAAGGAAGCCACCCCAAAGCATCAGCATGGCTGCCGTCACCCCATACATCAATTTACGACGTTTAGTAAAGAACCAAGACAGGCCCCAAAAAGTGGTCAAAAGCAACAACAGCCCCCATCCTATATAAATATAGGTATCTGGATCGAATAAAACGATAAGATATATTGTGTTCATATATTTGCTGATAGAAATTTTTTCATTGTCTCTACTGGCAGTTGTCTGCGCCGTGCATAGTCCTTCAACTGGTCTTCCCCAATCTTTCCGATAGAGAAATAATGGGCTTTAGGATGAGAGAGCATCAGTCCCGACACGCTGGCATGTGGTCTCATAGCTCCGCTTTCAGTCAGAGAAATACCTATCTGCTTCATATCGAGAACTTGGTCTAATACAAAGTTCAGACTGACATCAGGCAACGATGGATAGCCAACAGCAGGACGTATGCCCACGAAATGCTCCAGATGCATCTCCTCAATGGTAAGATGTTCGTCAGGGGCATATCCCCAATAGTGTTTTCTCACCTCTTCGTGCATTTTTTCCGCAGCAGCCTCTGCCAGCCGGTCGGCTAAGAGCTGTGCCATCATCTTCTGATAGGGCTCTGCATCAAAATCTGTCTCCAGACCTTTGTCCGCCGATGTTGCAAAGATGCCTATCTTCGTTGTCTGAGCTCCCACGAAATCTGCCATACACAGGAACTCGCTGTCTACCTGCTGTTGTCTGAGCATCGTCAGACGGATACCAGTTTCTTCTATGACGATATCATCATTATCCGAGTGGGCATCTACGATTTGGAACAAAGCATAAGCTCTATACTGTCCTTCCTGTTTTTTGAGGAATTGTTCTGCCTCCTGCCTGATTTGCATTTGCTGGGCTTTCTCCTTCAGTTGCCATGCGAAGTAGAAGTAAGCCCAATTGATATAGGGCACCAGCTCGCTGATTTCGTAAACTAATTTCATCTGAATGCTAATGGCTGCCCAATATAGCTGCTGTCTACCATACCGTCTTGATATAGATGATATCCATTACAGAAGGTATGTTCTATTCGCCAACTGAAAGTATGGTGCTCCATAGGACTCCACTTACACTTACTCTCTATACTGTCCTTGGTTACTTCGTAAGGAGTATTGGGACGCACGATAACGATGTCGGCCCGATAACCCTTACGTAGGAATCCGCGCTGACGTATCTCGAAGAGCTTTGCAGGATGATGTGCCATTAGTTCCACCATACGTTCGATGGTAAGCACTTTCTGGTCTACCAGCTCCAGCATCGTTTGCAGTGAGAACTGAACCATAGGCATACCGCTGGCTGCTTTAGCACAACCGCCCTGCTTCTGAGACAGCAGATGAGGTGCATGATCCGTTGCAATAGTATAGATTCGTCCGTCATTGAGTGCCTCGCGAAGCATAAACTGATCTACGGGACTCTTAATAGCAGGATTCACTTTGATTAAAGCCCCAAGACGCTCATGGTCAAGCATCGTGAAATAGAGATGTCCCACACACGCCTCAGCAGTAATTCGAGGGTCTGAAGCTGAGAACAGCTCCAGTTCCTCTGCTGTTGACAGATGTGCCACATGTAAACGGGTCTTGTATTTTTTTGCCAATTCTACAGCCTTCGTAGTGGACTTCACGCATGCCTCTTCGCTTCTTATCAAAGCATGTAGTGCCACTTTGGGGTCTTCGCCCCAGGCTTTCTTGGCCTCCTCCATATTATGGTTAATGATAGCGGTATCCTCACAATGGGCCATAATGGGCAGGGGGGCTGTCTTGAAGATTTGCTCCAATGCATTGTCACGGTCTACAAGCATATTTCCTGTGCTACTACCCATAAACAGTTTGATGCCTGGAATGCGATGAATATCCAGTTTCTGGAAGAGGTCCGAATTGTCGTTGGTAGCACCGAAGAAGAACGAATAGTTCACATGACTGCTTTTTGCTGCCCGTTGGAACTTATCTTCCAAGGCCTCGATTGTTGTAGTTTGAGGTACAGTATTGGGCATTTCCAGATAGGAGGTCACGCCCCCTGCTGCAGCCGCCCTGCTCTCGCTGTCTATGTCTGCCTTCTCCGTCATTCCCGGTTCACGGAAATGCACATGAGTATCAATAATTCCAGGCAAGACATAACAACCAGCGGCATCAACGACCTTGTCAATCCCTGCCAGTTTCGCTTCCTTTTCCTGTCCCTCAATGATTTCGGTTATCTGCTCGTCTTCGATAATGATTGAGCCCTTGAAGCGACGACCTTCATTGACTATTTGTCCTCCCTTAATCAGCGTTCTCATTGCCATTCATGCTTTCTGTGACACTCTTGTAGAAATCGCTAACCATAGGGTTGTTCTTAAACGCATCGGGGGCGTTTGTCAATATCTGTTCTATTTGAGGCACCGACGATGCCAGCTGCACAAAGACAAACGGTGCCAACAGGTTGTCGAAGTTTGCCGTAACAAAATCCGTCACCAGACTATCTTCCTGATGTGCTATTTGATTCATCTCACCAGATATCTTCCTACCAGCATCTGCCTCGTCGATGCCGTCAAGCAGCATCTGATTGTATCTGTGGTCCAACTCCTGCATCTGGTTCTGCAGACGTGTGATCTGATCCAAAAATGCATAAAGCTTATCATTTAGCGGCGTTCCGCTCACTTTCTGTTTCCCGTTGTCAATAAAGACGCTGATGTCGCCTTTCTCCACCACTACCGGCATCAAGCTCTGGTCATCCATGAAAAGTGATGCTATCATGGTTGTGTCGAGTGATCCGCTGAACTGGAATTTTCCGTGCACCACCTCACACGAGTCAAAATTTGAAAGTTCCTTGTTTTTAAGAACCTTCAGATACATTTTCCTGCCATCGAGTTGCGATACCGACGACGAGCCTTTGATGACATACGACTCCGAGAGCTCAGCGCATGATGTCAGCAGAGCGACCATTAAAAACAGATATGATATTTTTTTCATAGAAAATGCATTGTTGCTTATTTCTTGCAAATGTACAACGTAATACCGAACAAATAAAATAAATTTGCGCAATTTAAAACATTTGCGCAAACTTTTATAGTTTTTTTGCCTCTTTCTCCAATTCCGAGCCTATTCTGAAACTGGTATAGAGTTGCAACGCGGCTGCAATGAGTAACACCACAATCCAATTATTGTGCACGTAATTCAGATAATAGATCCAGTCCAAACCAAGCGCGTTGCCTTGCGATGCAAACATCAGGACTGCCACAAACAGCAGCAGTATATCGCTCAGCAACATAATTCTGCGCAGGCGTCGTATGGTCAAGTTACTCCCCTCATATCGCTGCAGCATCTGCATCGACACGTAGCCAATAGCTCCGATGGCATAGATGTATGGGAAGTACATCCATTTCAGGATGCTGAGTACTGGTCCTGCAAGCATCAGCAGTGAACCAACGATAAATATTGCGTTTTGCCAGTTATTCAGCTGTTTCATGATGTTCGGTATTTTCTTGATACTCCCTCTGGTCGTCGCTCAATACAAAGATATCTTCATCAGCAGTTTTCATAAAGAAGCGCTCACGTGCAACTTTCTCCATAGCCTTCGAATTGCTCTGCAGTTGGTGAATCTGGTTCTGGTCGCGACGGTATTCACCTTCATAGTAGTCAATCTCCTCTTTCAACTCACTGATTCTCGCCTTGTTTTGGAAATGCCCCAATATGCTGTTTGAGCCAACAAATCCTATAAGCACCACACCAATCAAGCATACGACAATATACTTGACGTATGGTATGGCAAGAATATATTTTATTTTTTCTTTTATCTTTTTCATTATATCACTAATAATCAAATAATTATGCTAGCTGTAAGTCAAATAACTTTCGCAGTCTCTCTATGGCGGGGTTCTGCTGTTCCATCAGTTCATATTGTTCGCGTCGGGTCAATATCTTCACGTGCTCCTCCTGTTCTGCCACACGTATATCGACCGTAATGGAGCAATTGTGCAGATATATTCTCAGCGTGCTGACAATGCTACCCTTGATCGTTTCTATTTCGTCCTTCACAATCTGATTGGGTACCACCACCTCAACGTTGGGCATTTCCTTAATGACAGGGTTCAGATTTTTCATTCTGGTAGCAATGCCGCTTAGCTTTTCTGGCATACGGTTGCACATTGACATCCATTGCAGTTCCAGTTCTTCTTGAGTAAAAGTGGTATGTTCCTCTTCGCTTCCTCCCAAAGGCGATGTGCCTGGCAGAATCTGCATCTTCATAGGGTTCGAGTGGCCTTTCAGATTATTCCACGTCAATCCTATGTTTGCAACTTTGAGTCTAGGCCGTTGTGGGGCTGGGGTTGCATTTGGTTGACTAGTCTGACTAGTTATACGAGTTGATCCAATTACACTAGCGTTACCTTTTGTGCTTTGCGCCTTCTGAGTATCAGGTACACCCGCGGCCACCTGCTGAGCCGACTTCTGTGTGGGTGCTGTCTGTTGAATCAGTTTCTTAAACAGGGATTTCAATCTTCTGGGCCTACGCCCACTAGCAGCCCCATCGTCGGGCTGTGTCAGTTGTGCTATCTCAATGAGTGTCAGTTCCACCAGCAGTCGTTTGTTGCTCGACTGTCGGTAATTGATGTCACATTGGTTCATCAACCTCAGTGCACCGTACAGGAAACGTGTATTGGCTCTCTGTGCCTGCTCTGTATAGTGCTGCTTTGCTTTCTCGCTAACCTCCAAAAGTGGCAATGTCTGCGGGTCTTTTGCCATCAGCACATTACGCACGTGTTTAGCCAAGCCCTGCACCAACAGTCCTGGATCAAAGCCGTTGTTGATAGCGCTGTTGAGTAGCACCATCACATCGCTCACCTTGTTCTGCAGCGACAGGTCTATGATACGGAAGTAGTTCTCTGAGTCCAGAACATTCAGGTCTTCTATCACCTTCTGATAGGTGATATTTCCCTGACAGAACGAAGTTGCCTGATCAAAAATCGAGAGAGCATCACGCATACCACCGTCGGCCTTCTCAGCAATTACTGCCAGCGCCTCTTCCTCGTATTGTATGCCTTCTTTCTGAGCTACACTTTTCAGATGTTCAATAGTGTTTTGCACCGTCATACGCTCAAAGTCGTATATCTGACAGCGACTCAGGATTGTAGGCAGTATCTTGTGTTTCTCCGTTGTTGCGAGGATAAAGATCACATGTGCAGGCGGTTCCTCCAGCGTCTTCAGGAAGGCGTTGAAGGCTGCCGTCGAAAGCATGTGCACCTCGTCAATGATAAAGACCTTGTATTTTCCTACCTGAGGCGGAATGCGTGTCTGCTCCATCAGCGTCTTGATGTGCTCTACCGAATTGTTCGATGCGGCATCAAGCTCAAAGATATTCAGCGAGCGTTGCTCGTTGAAGCTTTGACAACTCTCACACTCATTGCAGGCCTCGCCCTCAGCTGTGGGGTTCTGGCAGTTGATGGCCTTGGCAAAGATACGTGCACAGGTGGTCTTTCCAACACCTCGCGGACCGCAGAACAGGTAGGCGTGAGCCAGTTTGCCGCTCTTCACCGCATTCTTCAGCGTTGTTGTAAGAGCAGCCTGTCCCACAACCGTATCAAACGACATCGGCCTGTATTTTCGTGCCGATACAATATATTCTTCCATAGTCTGTTTGTCTGATGATGCAAAGTTAGAAAAAAAGAAGTGAAAAGCCACGCTTTCCACTCCTTATTTTTAAATTCTTAACGCTTACTTAGCACTCAACACTTATCACTTAAATAAGTTGCATTCCTAGCTCCTTGCATTTCTGTCGCATCTCCTCGGGCCATATCGATGCCTGTATCTCACCGATATGTCCTTTGTGGAGCAACACCATGCAGAGTCGGCTCTGACCAATACCACCGCCGATGCTCAGAGGTAGTTTGTCGTTCAGTAGTTGCTGGTGGAAGAAGAGCTGTTTGCGCTCCTCTTTACCCTCAATCTCCAACTGTCGCAGCAAACTCTCCTTATCTACGCGGATACCCATAGACGAGAGTTCAAATGAGCGTCCCAGTACAGGATACCATATCAGGATATCACCATTCAGGCCCTTGCGTCCGTCCTCAGCAACCGTGCTCCAGTCATCGTAGTCGGGAGCGCGTCCATCGTGCTTCTCACCATTAGCCAATTTGCCGCCTATACCTATTATAAATACAGCGCCGTATTTCTCACAGATAGCATCCTCGCGCTCCTTCGGCGTCTTATCAGGATACAACGCCAGCAACTCCTCAGCATGTATGAAGTGAATTTTTTCCGGTAGGAAGGGCTTAATCTGAGGGTAGCTCTCGCAAACCAGATACTCCGTGCGACGGATGGCGGCGTAGATGCGCTCCACGATATTCTTCAGGAAAGCCAACGTGCGATCCTCTTTGCGGATGCTGGCCTCCCAGTCCCACTGGTCCACATATAGCGAGTGCAGGTTGTCCAGTTCTTCGTCAGCACGAATAGCGTTCATGTCGGTATAGATACCATAGCCTGGCTCTATCTCATATTCTGCCAGTGTCAGTCGCTTCCATTTGGCCAGCGAGTGAACCACCTCAGCACGGGCATCACCCAAATCCTTAATGGGGAAAGTAACGGCACGTTCCACGCCGTTCAAATCATCATTGATACCCAGTCCCTGCAATACGAACAGGGGAGCTGTGACACGACGCAGGCGCAATTCCGTAGAGAGGTTAGCCTGAAAAAACTCCTTAATAAGCTTGATGCCCTGTTCCGTCTGCCGCATATCCAGCAGCGGAGTATAATCGATGGGCTTGATTATTTGACTCATGTTTCTAAATTTTTGGGTGCAAAGATAACAATTAAAAAGTAAAATGCAAACAAAAACGCGAAAAATTCTTTCAAAAAGATAGCCTATCTTGACTAAAAGTTTCTTTTTGCTCTCAAACCCGCACCATCCACCACCCTCAGAGTAATTTATTTAGTAACAAACCTGAAACAAAAAAAGACCGGCATCCTGTAAAGAATGTCGGCCTTTGGTTATTTGTTGCTTTCAGTAATTACATCTGAGGAAGCTCCAGCCAGCGTACGTAGCAGAAGTCCTGACGGTGAGGCAGATTCTTGTTCTTCGGATACATACGAATAGCACTCTTGTACTGGCCGAACTGACGTGGGGTCAAATCACCCTCGAAGATGAAGTTGTTGCCCTCACGACCGGTCATGGTAAGAGGCTCGATAGAGAAGATACGATCCTCGCCGTCCTTGTTGGTGAAGATATTTACCTTCTCCAGCCCGATAGCATCATCGAGGCCTTGCTCATTGATCACATACTTGATGTGATACTTGCTACCAGCCTCAGCACCCGTTACGGGGAAATCCCACTCAGCAGAAACAACCTGGATAGAATCCCAACGCTCTGCTACGGTTTCCTTCCACTGGGCAATCTCCTTAGCCAACTG